>DASQRI010000598.1:0-4695 GCA_035642975.1 Mycobacterium sp. | reverse complement strand
TGGTGGCGCGGGTGGCGCCGACCGCCGAGGACGTCCAGGTGTTCCCGATGTATCGACTCGACCACCAATTCGACGTGATACGAAAGGTCGGCGAGGTGACCGACGTCCCCGTCCCGCGGGTGCGCTGGCTCGAGCAAACCGGTGACGTCTTGGGGACACCGTTCTTCTTGATGGACTACGTCGACGGTGTGGTACCGCCCGATGTCATGCCCTACACATTCGGTGGCAACTGGTTCGCCGACGCGCCCGCCGAACGCCAACGCGAACTGCAGGACGCGACGGTTTCCGTGCTGGCTTCGCTGCACTCGATCCCGAACGCGAAGAGCACATTCGGCTTTCTCGCTGAGGGCCAGGACGGCGACACCGCCTTGCGCAAACATTTCAACTGGGTGCGGTCCTGGTATGACTTCGCGGTGCCCGACATCGGTCGATCGCCCTTGCTGGAGCGAACTTTCAGTTGGCTGCAGGACAACTGGCCGCGCAAGGTGGACGCGTGTGATCCGGTGCTGCTGTGGGGCGACGCCCGGGTGGGCAACGTCTTATATCGCGACTTCCATCCGGTGGCGGTGCTGGACTGGGAAATGGTGACCCTAGGCCCCCGCGAGCTCGATGTCGCTTGGATGATATTCGCGCACATGGTCTTTCAAGAGCTCGCCGGCTTGGCGACATTGCCCGGCCTGCCCGAGGTGATGCGCGAGGACGATGTCCGCGAAACCTACCGGCGGCTGACCGGCTTCGAGGTGGGTGACCTGCACTGGTTCTACGTCTACTCCGGGGTGATGTGGGCTTGCGTGTTCATGCGCACCGGTGCGCGGCGCGTGCACTTCGGCGAAACCGAGAAACCTGACGACGTGGAGTCGTTGTTCTACCACTCTGGACTGATGAAACGCCTTATCGGAGAGGATCACTAATGCTCGGACCGCTCGACGAGTTCCCGGTACATCAACTCCCCCAGCCGATCGCGTGGCCGGGTTCGTCCGACCGCAACTTCTACGATCGCTCCTATTTCAACGCCCACGACCGCACCGGCGACATCTTCCTGATCAGCGGTATCGGCTACTACCCCAACCTCGGGGTGAAGGACGCGTTCGTTCTCATCAGGCGCGGCGACACCCAGACCGCGGTGCATCTCTCTGATGCCATCGACCAGGACCGGCTCAACCAGCACGTCAACGGTTACCGGATCGAGGTCAACGAGCCGCTACACAAACTGCGACTGGTCCTCGACGAAACCGAGGGCATCGCAGCCGATCTCACCTGGGAAGGCCTGTTCGACGTCGTCCAGGAGCAGCCGCACATCTTGAGGTCCGGCAATCGTGTGACACTCGACGCGCAGCGATTCGCCCAGCTGGGCAGCTGGAGCGGCCGCATCGCCGTCGACGGGACCGAGATTGTCGTCGACCCCGATGTCTGGATCGGCAGCCGCGACCGGTCGTGGGGTATCCGGCCGATCGGTGAGCCCGAGCCGGCGGGCCGACCCGCCGACCCGCCATTCGAGGGCATGTGGTGGCTCTACGTCCCGATGGCGTTCAAAGATTTCGCCATTGTGCTGATCATTCAGGAGCAGTCCAACGGATTCCGTTCGCTGAACGACTGCACCCGTATCTGGCGCGATGGTCGCGTCGAACAGCTGGGCTGGCCACGGGTCAAGATCCACTACCGGTCCGGCACCCGCATTCCGACCGGCGCGACGATCGACGCCACCGCCCCCGACGGCACCCCGGTCCACTTCGACGTCGAGTCCAAGCTGCCGGTGCCGATCCACGTCGGCGGCGGCTACGGCGGCGATTCGGACTGGCTGCACGGCATGTGGAAGGGCGACAAATTCGTCGAACGGCTGACCTACGACATGACCGACCCGGCGATCGTCGCGCGGTCCGGCTTCGGCGTCATCGACCATGTGGGGCGCGCGGTGTGCCGCGACGGCGACGGAGACCCGGTCGAGGGTTGGGGTCTCTACGAGCACGGCGCGCTCGGCCGCCACGACCCGTCCGGGTTCGCCGACTGGCTGACAGTGGCGCCCTAGGGTTTTAGCTCAGCAGCCCTTTTAGCCCAGCTCGTCGATAATCGCGGCCAGCGTCTCGAGACCCATCGGACCCGGCTGATAAAGGCAGACGGTGTCGGCGACCCCGTCGACGCGGTCCCGGATGTGTCGCGCGACGTCGCCAGGGCTGCCGCAGGCGGCGATGGTGTGCAGCATCTCGTCATCGATGAGTCCGCCCATGTCCTGCCAGCGGCCCTGCTTGGACAGCGTGTTGAGCTCGGGTTGCAGGTCTTCCCAACCGTGCGCGGCCAGCACCGGCCGGTAGGCCGGGGTCGACCCGTAGAACGCCAACAGCTGGCGCGTCCGCGCGTCGGCTTGTTCGCGTTCGGCGTCGTTGCCACCGGTGGACACGATGATCTCGGGCAGCACGGCGAAGTCGGCGGTTTGGCGGCCGGCGGCGTCCAGACCCTCGCGCACCGTGGGCATGGTGTGCTCGTGCAGGAAACGTTTCGAGCCGAACGGCATGACCAGCAGGCCGTCGGCGTGCTCGGCGACGGCACGGGTGAGTCGAGGACCCAGTGCGCCGACGTAGATCGGCGGCGGCCCGTACGGATTCGGACCGGGGTTGAACGCCGGCGTCATCAAGGTATGCCGGTAGTAGTCGCCGCGAAAATCCAACCGCTCACCCGAGTTCCACGCCGTGAAGATGGCCCGCAACGCCGCGATCAGCTCGGTCATCCGGGCCACCGGCTTGTCGAAGTGGGCGCCGAAGCGCTTCTCGATCTGAGTGCGGATCTGCGTGCCCAGGCCGAGGATGAACCGGCCCGAGCTCAGCAGCTGATGGTCATTGGCTTGATGCGCAAGGTGAATTGGGTTGCGCGGGAAAGCGATAGCGACATTGGTCATCAGATCCAAGTCGGGCACGGTGGCCGCCAACGTCAGCGGCGCGAACACGTCGTGCGCTCCCTCGAAGCTGGCGACGCCGCTGGCACCGGCATCGCGCAGTTCCCGCGCGCGGTCGGCCGCATCGTTCAGCGCATACAACGCTGTGAAGACTTTCACCGGGGAATCACACCACGCAACGCGCATAGGGTTGACTGAGGGGCATGCCGGACGCGACCTGGACCGCCGACGTCGTAGTGGTGGGGGCCGGTTTCGCCGGACTCACCGCAGCCCGCGAGCTGACCCGACTCGGGCACGATGTGCTGGTGCTCGAGGGCCGCGACCGGGTGGGCGGGCGCTCGCACACCGGTCATGTCGCCGGCATCCCGGTCGATATGGGCGGCACCTTCGTGGGCCCGACGCAGGACGCCGTGCTGGCGTTGGCCGACGAGCTCGGCATCCCGACCACCCCGACCTACGACGACGGCGCCAACCTGATCCGATGGCGCGGCGCCGTCCGCTCGTACAGTGGCACCATTCCGAGGCTCTCGCTGGGCGGCCTGATCGACATCGGCCGCGTGCGTTGGCAATTCGAGCGCATCGCCCGATCAGTTCCACTGTCCGAGCCGTGGACCGCCCGGCACGCCGCTCGGCTCGACGCCCAGTCGCTGGGCGGTTGGCTGCGGTCGGTGCACGCCGGTGCCACCGCACGCGATCTGCTGGCCATCATGGCGCGGGTCACCTGGGGATGCGAGCCCGACGGCGTGTCGATGCTGCACGCCGCCCGCTACGTGCGGGCGGCCGGTGGTCTGGATCGGCTGCTCGACGTCGAGAACGGTGCCCAGCAGGACCGCTTCTCGGCCGGCACCCAACAGATCGCCGACGCGTCGGCGGCGGAACTCGGCGACCGGGTCGTGCTGCAGGCCCCGGTGCGACGCATCGACCGGCACGGCGACGGCGTGACGATCATCAGCGAGAAGGGCCGCGCCGACGCCGGATTCGTCATCGTCGCGATCCCGCCGGAGCATCGCGGCTTCATCGAGTTCACTCCCCCGCTGCCGGCCGAGTACCAGCAGCTCGCCGTGCATTGGCCGCAGGGCCGACTCAGCAAGGCCTATGCCGCGTATGCCACTCCGTTCTGGCGCCGCGACGGGTTCTCCGGTGAAGCGCTGTCCGACCAGGGTCCGGTGTTCATCACCTTCGACGTCAGCCCACAGCCCGACGGGCCGGGTGTGCTGCTGGGATTCGTCGACGCCCGCACCTTCGACGAGCTACCGGCCGACGAGCGGCGGCATCGCGCACTGGAATGCTTCGCATCGCTGTTCGGCGACGAAGCGTTGAAGCCGCTCGACTACGTCGACCATCGTTGGGGTGCAGAGGAATTCGCGCCAGGCGGCCCGACTGCCGCGGTGCCGCCGCGCTCGTGGACGCGCTACGGGCAATGGCTACGTCGCCCGGCCGGACCGATCCACTGGTCCGGCACCGAGACCGCCGACGAGTGGACCGGCTTCCTGGACGGGGCGGTCCGTTCCGGGCAGCGGGCGGCCGCCGAGGTCGCCGCTCTGCTATGAGCTCTGCTATGAGCCCGGCTTCTCCTCATCGCTTCGTCCCCCGCAAGCGGGAGGTGCCCCCACTGCATCGTCGCCGGGCGACTATGAGCTGATACGGCGCCTGCCGGTGATCGATTCGGCGAGTGCGCGCAGTTCCCGGTTGACCTCAGTAGGCCGTTCCAGCATCGAGCAGTGTCCCCCGGGCAACTCGACGAAGGCGGCGAGATTCGGTACGGCAGCAGCGATTCGCCTGGCCTGCAGCAGCGGCGTCAACCGGTC
>DASQRI010000597.1:0-4055 GCA_035642975.1 Mycobacterium sp. | reverse complement strand
ATGCTGCGCTTTGCGCGCCGCGTCGTGCGCCACCGCAGCGTGATCGAAGGCAGCTTGGGTCATGACGTCCTGCTCGCCGCCGACGACGGGAAGTTACCTCACCACGAGTGCCCCGCGCTAATGGTCGACTACCTGGGTCCGTCGCTTGATACCACCATTAGCGCGATCTCCACCACGCTGCATTTGTTCGCCACGTTTCCCGAGCAGTGGGAAATCTTGAAGGACGACCACAAGCTGATTTCCAACGCCGTCAACGAGGTCCTCCGCTACGAGTCGCCGCTACGCGCATTCTCACGACGAACGCGTCGGGACAAGAGAATCGACGACACCTGGATTCCGGCCGGGTCGCGTGTCCTGGTCGTCTACGCCTCGGCGAACCGCGACGAACAGGAATGGGACCAACCCGACGCCTTCGATATCCGCCGCGACGCCACCCGACAACTCGGCTTCGGTCATGGCACCCATGCCTGCGCCGGCCAAGGGTTGGCGCGCATGGAAACCGAGGCCATGCTTCGTGCCCTGGTCGAGCGCGTCGACCGGATAGAACTGACTTCGCCGCCCACGTGGGCGATCAACAACATCATCCGGCGACACGAATATCTCCCGCTCAAACTCATCGCCGCTTGAGCGCTGCCGGACGATCGTCCTACCTATAATCGAATCGTGACTAAAAAATCGGCGTTGGGTCAGGACGCGGCACCCGCCGGGGCGCTCTCGAAGTCAGCGCGCACCCGTAGCCGCATCCTCAACGCCGCTGCTCACGTTCTCAGCGTGAAAGGCTACGCCGGTACTCGCTTGGCCGATGTCGCCGAGTACGCGGAGCTTCAGGCACCGGCGATCTACTACTACTTCCCGTCGCGTGAGGACCTCATCGAAGAAGTGATGTATGCCGGGATCGCCGACATGCGAAGGCATTTGCAGGGCGCGCTGGACGCACTGCCGGCGGAGACCTCGCCCATCGACAAGATCCTGGCGGCCGTCGAGGCACACCTGCGCCACGAGCTCGAGCTGTCGGACTACGCCTCGGCGGTAATTCGCAACGCGGGGCAGATCCCCGAGCGGCTGCGGGCGCGCCAGCTCAAGGAAGACGCCGCATATGGCCGGATCTGGCGACGCCTGTTCGACGAAGCCAGCGCAAACGGTCAACTCCGCGACGATCTCGACGCTCGGCTTGCCCAGTTATTGGTGATCGGTGCGCTCAACTGGTGCGCGGAGTGGTTCGATCCCCGCCGCAGCTCGGTGGACACCGTTGTGTCGAATGCTCAAGTTCTGGTACGCAACGGTGTGTCCGCGGCCCCGCCCTCGTCTCGTCTCACCAAACGCGCCCGCAAGCCCGCGGCGGGCCGCTAGCGCACGACGGCGGCAGGCCGGTGGGCGGCGACGATCTTGTCCACCACCAACTGCGCCGTCTCGGCGCATGCCGTCGTGCCGCCATTGGCGTACTCCTTGACCGCATCGCCGACATTCCACAACCCCGCCAACGGTGTGTCGTGGGGTAAGTCGAAGCCGGCGACCGCCCGCTGCGGCGGCCAATCATCGCGGGTGACAACTATGTTCAGGATCCTGGCGCGCTCGTCGAAGCGGTCGATGGTGTCGCGCAGGTCCTCCAGCAGCAGTTCGGTTTCGGCGGCGTCGTCGAAATCGCCGATCGACGGCGTGGGCACCGCGGTGCCCACGTACAGGTTCCATCCGGGCGGCGCCATCTCGGGGCAGGTGTCGGTGAAGTTGGCGATGTAGGCCAGCCGTCGTGATGTCGCGAAGCTCAGCATCCCCGGCACATCGACCAGTCGCTCCCGGCTGGCGAAGTTGACGGAGATCATCGCGGTCGGCCGGTCGCCTTTCTTCACCAGATCCTGATAGTCGGTCGGGACGTTGTCTTCACCGAGCAGTTTGATCGTGGCCGCCGGGCCGATGTCGCTGACCACGACCGGCGCGTGCACGGTAATGCTTGCGCCGTCGCGGATCACCTGTATGCCGGACGCCGTGGCGCCGTCGGAGAGAATCTTGACGACCGGCGTGCAGAGCCACACCTGTCCACCGTGAGATTCGATGGCGGTCGCCAGGCCCCGCCACAAACCGATGGTGCCCTGCGGGTGGAACCCGAACCGTTTGAACGCGCTCTTGCGGGTGAAGTAGGTGAGAAAGACCCGCGCCGGCAGATCCTCGGAACCCACCGCGAAGATCGAAGCGCACATGTTGCGGAAGATCCCATGCACCCGTTCGTTTTTCGTGTAGCGCGACACCCACTCAGCGGTGGAGATCTCGTCTTCGGGCAAACCCGAGTCGTTACGCGCCGCCCCGATACCCTTCACCAACTTGGCGCCCTGACGGGTGAGCTTACCGAGCAGCAAGCCCCAGCCGCCGCCGGTGACGTCGACATCCTTGCCACCGATGCGATACAGCAGCGGGGGTTTGGGCTCGCGGATGTCGAACGGCGCGCCGACCTCCTCGCACGTCTGCTGGGTGATGCCGCCGACCTCGATGACGATCGCGCCGTTGTTGACCTGGAAGCCGTCGATGTCGTCGGTGGATGCCCGGCCGCCCACTTTGTCGAGCCGTTCCACCACGAGGGTCCGGTAGCCGCGGTGCGCCAGGCGCGCGGCGGTGAACAGGCCGCCCGCGCCGGCTCCGATGACGATGACATCGAATTGCGCTGTGCTCATCAAGATTTCCTCGTCACGGCTAGTAGGAGCGGGGGAGACCCAGCGACGACTGGGCGATGTAGTTCAGCACCATCTCCCGGCTGACCGGCGCGGTGCGCATCAGCCGCGTCACGAACCACAGCTCGGACAGCCCGTACTCGTGGGAAAGGCCGTTGCCGCCGTGGGTCTGGATCGCCTGGTCGAGCGCCTTCAGCGCGGCTTCCGAAGCGGCGAATTTCGCGATATTGGCGGCTTCGCCGGCGTTTTCACCCGCGTCGAACAGTTCGGCACTGCGGACAGTGGCCATCCGGCTCAGTTCCACGGCGATGTGCGCTTCGGCAAGCGGATGGGCGATGCCTTGGTGAGCGCCGATCGGCGTGGACCAGACTTGACGATCCTTCGCGTACGCCGCCGCTTTGCCGACCGCGTAGCGGCCGATGCCACCGCACAGGGCGCCGACCAAGATCCGTTCGGGGTTCAGTCCGTCGAATACCTGCCGAAGGCCGTTGCCGGCGCTGCCAATCAGCGCATCGGACCCGACCTGAACATTGTCGAAGTACACCGTGAATTGCTTGTCCGGCGACACGATCGAGGTGTCAATCTGCTGAAACGACAGCCCGGGGCTGTCGGTGGGCACCACGAACAGCGACAGCGCGCTCTTCTCGGGCGTCGAGTGTTCGGCGTCGCGGGCGACGACGAGTATCGCGTCGGCTTGATCAACCGCCGAAATGTAGTACTTGGAACCCGATATGGCCCAGCCGGTTTCGCTGCGTCGGGCGGTGGTCTTGACGTTGTGGCTGTTGGATCCGGCATCGGGCTCGGTCAGACCGAACGCCATGATCTTGGTGCCGTCGGCGATGGCCGGCAGCCAATCTTGCTTCATGTCCTCCGACCCATGGTGGGCCAGGATGCTGCCGCAGATCGCCGGTGAGATGACCCAGACCAACAACGGCATGCCTTGCGCGGCAAGTTCTTCGACCACGACGACCGCCTCGGTCATGCCTCCGCCGCCACCGCCGTATTCCTCGGGCAGGTGCAACCCCAGCAGGCCGCCGGCCCCGAGGTCCTTCCACAGCTCACCGATGCCGCCGCCGGATCGGCCGCGCTCCAGGAAGTACTGCGACCCATAGCGAGCAGCGATGCCGGCCACGGTCTCCCGAATGGCTTTGTGCTCCGCCGAGTCCTGAATCAATCCCATGTCTACCGTCCGGTGAATTCGGGGGGGCGCTTGGCCGCGAAATCGTTGATGGCCCTTGCGGCGTCGGCGGTGTTGCCGGTGTCGCGCAGAGCCTCCGTCTCGGCCTGCAGCTGCGTCGGCAAATCATTGCGCCACGTGTCGCGCAGCAACGCACGCATCCGCGCGAAACCACGAGTGGGGCCGCTCGCCAGTTCCCGCGCCACCGCCTCGGCGCG
>DASQRI010000596.1:0-2845 GCA_035642975.1 Mycobacterium sp. | reverse complement strand
CCTGATACTGACCGCACCGTCGGGCCAGACCTATGTCACCACCGCGGGCAGCGCGCTGCTGTTCCCGCGCCTGTGCCAGGCCACCGGCGCCATCGCCGCCCCCGAAGTCGACACACCCGATGACCACTGCGGGCAGCGCACCGCGATGATGCCTAAACGCTCCAAGACCAGAGCCCAAAACCGCGCCCACCGCATCACCGCCGAACGCCGACAAAACCGCCAGGCCCGCGCCACCCGTCCAGCTCACTGCATTAACGCCTCCGGCCCCGCCCCACCCGACGACAACCCACCACCCTTCTAGATCGCTGCTGCCGAAAGGCATCGATCCTTTGCGCTGCGCGAGGCCATCGGCCCTCGTGTGCCACGCCTGCCTGCGATCACTGGGTCGCGTGCTAAAGCCCGGCGGACCTCGCTGAACCGGCGAACTTCGATTTCGTCGAAGCGACCGGAAGTCGCTGGAGCGACGTCGTCGTCTTCCGCAACCGCGGTTCCTAACTCCCCCGCGGCGCCGGGAACAAACTGGATCGGATCAAGGTTGAGCGCATAAGGCTTAACTTTGGAGGATTGATGTCTGAAGCCAAATCAGTTCCGGTGTTGTTCGTCAGCGACCCGATCGTGTTGCCCGGGATGGTGGTCCCGATTGCGCTGGACGACGCCGCTCGCGCGGCCGTCGACGCGGCCCGTGCCACCGAGTCGGGCACGCTGCTGATCGCGCCCCGCCTCGACGACCGCTACCCGTCCTACGGCGTGCTCGCAAGCATTCTGCAGGTCGGCCGAGTCCCCGGCGGCGGCACCGCCGCGGTCGTCCGTGGCGAGCGGCGAGCTCACATCGGCGTCGGAGCCAGCGGGCCGGGCGCTGCGTTGTGGGTCGAGGTGACCGAGATCACCGACCCCGAGCCCAGCGACGAGACCCGCGAGCTCGCAGGCGAATACAAGAAGCTACTGCTGGCGATGTTGCAGCGGCGTGAGGCCTGGGAGCTGGTCGACGTCGTCAACCGGCTGACCGATCCGTCCGCGTTGGCGGACATGGCGGGCTATGCCTCGTATCTGACCGATGTGCAGAAGCGTCAGCTGTTAGAGACCGGGGATGTCGCTGAGCGCCTGCGCGCGTTGATCGACTGGACCGGCGATCAGTTGGCCGAAGTCGAGGTCAACGACAAGATCGCCGAAGACGTCCGGGACGGCATGGAAAAGCAGCAGAAAGAGTTCCTGCTACGCCAGCAGTTAGCCGCCATCCGCAAGGAGCTCGGTGAAGGCGAGCCGGACGGGTCCGACGACTACCGGGCCCGTGTCGAGGCAGCTGACCTGCCGGACAAGGTTCGCGAGGCGGCGCTGCGTGAGGTCGCCAAGCTGGAACGCTCCAGCGAGCAAAGCCCCGAAGGCGGCTGGATTCGCACCTGGCTGGACACCGTGCTCGATTTGCCGTGGAACTCGCACACCGAGGATTCGACAGATCTCAAGGCGGCGCGAGAAATCCTGGACGCCGACCATCACGGTCTGGACGACGTGAAAGACCGCATCGTCGAGTACCTGGCGGTGCGCGCGCGGCGTGCTCAGCGCGGCCTGCAGGTCGTTGGTGGCCGCGGCTCCGGCGCCGTGATGGTCTTGGCCGGACCGCCCGGGGTCGGTAAGACGTCGCTGGGCGAGAGTGTCGCCCGCGCGCTGGGCCGCAAGTTCGTCCGCGTCGCGCTGGGCGGTGTGCGCGACGAGGCCGAGATCCGCGGTCACCGACGCACTTACGTGGGCGCGCTGCCGGGTCGCATCGTCCGCGCCGTCGGCGAAGCCGGCTCGATGAACCCCGTCGTGCTGCTCGACGAGATCGACAAGGTCGGCTCGGACTATCGCGGCGACCCGAGCGCGGCGCTGCTGGAGGTCTTGGACCCGGCGCAGAACCACACGTTCCGGGATCACTACCTGGATTTGGATCTGGACTTGTCGGACGTGATGTTCCTGGCCACCGCCAACGTGATCGAGAACATCCCGTCGGCGCTGCTGGACCGGATGGAGCTGGTGCAGATCGACGGTTACACCGAGGACGACAAGGTCGCTATCGCGCGCGACTTCCTGTTGCCGCGGCAACGTGACCGCGCCGGCCTGACGGACGACGAGGTCACCGTCACCGACGCGGCGCTGCGCAAAATCGCCGCCGACTACACCCGCGAGCCGGGCATGCGGCAGTTCGAACGGCTGCTGGCCAAGGCGCTGCGCAAAGTCACCACCAAGATCGCTGAGGATCCGGTGACGATCGACGAGCCGGAGCTGGTGGATTACCTGGGCCGGCCGCGCTTCACCCCCGAGTCCGCCGAACGCACGGCGGTGCCGGGCGTGGCCACCGGGTTGGCCGTGACCGGGCTCGGCGGCGACGTGCTCTATATCGAGGCGGGCGCCAACGATGGTGAGCCGGGTCTGCAGCTGACCGGTCAGCTGGGTGACGTGATGAAGGAGTCCGCGCAGATCGCGCTGTCGTATGTGCGGTCGCACGCCGCGGAATTGGGCGTGGACCCCGCGACGCTGGATCGGCGTATCCACGTGCACGTGCCCGCCGGCGCGGTCCCGAAGGACGGCCCGTCGGCCGGCGTCACGATGGTGACCGCGCTGGTGTCGATGGCCACCGGGCGGCAGGTGCGCGCTGACGTCGGGATGACCGGCGAGGTGACGTTGAACGGTCGGGTGTTGCCGATCGGCGGCGTCAAGCAGAAGCTGCTGGCGGCGCAACGGGCCGGGCTGTCGACGGTTTTCATCCCGCAGCGCAACGAGCCGGATCTGGACGATGTGCCCGCCGAGGTGCTCGAGGCGTTGGACGTCAAGCCGATGAGCGACGTCGCCGACATCGTCGCCCGGGCGC
>DASQRI010000595.1:0-2690 GCA_035642975.1 Mycobacterium sp. | reverse complement strand
GAAGCCGCGATCGTCATGGTGGTCGACGGAGGTGCTGCCGCGGCCGGCGGTGCCGGCGGCCCGGGTGGTTGCGAGCAGCCGGCGAGAACGAGCATGGACGTGCCGAGGGCGACCGGCGCGAGGCGCCGCACCGAACCAGTGACGAAGGCCGGCATTGGCTAAAACGCGGCCGGTAGGGGCGGCAAAGGGAAATCGATTGGCGGGGACCACGGCTGCTGTTCCGGCTTTTGAACAATTCCCCACGTGTGCTGCGGACAGAAGACGCTTTCCGAGATCTGGGTGAACTTCGTTGCGCCGTCGTCCGTGAAGCCGGAATTCTCCTGCGTCATGCTCTTGACGACATCAGCTTGCGAATTACCCTGGTCCATCAGCTCGCATGCCCGCCGGCCGATGGCGATGGCGGCGGGACCGTCGTGATAGGTGATGCCGGCTTTGTTGAGCGCGCCAAGAAATTTGGCATCAGGATTCGGGTCGGCGTGCGCGGGGGTAGCCAGGCCGATCAACGCGGCCAAGGTCACGAGGATGACGTGAGATCGCATGGCTCCATCTTCGTACAAATTGGCGCCGTCGTACAGACGGGCGTCGTTTCGCTGGCTAGGGTCCTGTCAGCGAGTCGATGTGGTAGCGGCTGGCGCTCCAGGGTGGGGCGCTGGGCGTCGGTGTGAGTGTGACGGTGACGTGAGTCTTGCCTGCCGTTAAGACGTGGGGCACGAGGTAGGTGTCATCGAGCCAACGGTGAAAGGTGTTGCTGCGCGGTTGCAACCAGGTCCCGATAGAGACGCCGTCGACGGCAACGTTGGCTGATTGGTAGCCGACTGCTTGATCCGACGTCCGGCGCAACAGGATGCCGTGATTGTCGGGGCGGATCTGGACGTCGAACGTCAGGGGCGCTTGGGTGGCGCGAACCAAACCGGCGATCGTACGGGCATCGTCGCTCCCCTCGTACGTGCTGATCAGTGGTTGCTCCGTTGCGTCGGCGTCGGTGTAGATGTGCATGATCCGACTGATCAAGTCGGTGGGATCGACTTCGTCGCTGGATGCGATCGTGTCGTCCGGTTGGGTGTATAGGAATGCTGTTGAGCTGTAGTCGGGTTGAACCATGTTGCGCTTGCCGTGCTCGATGCCGAAGCGGATCCCGGAGTGGTATCCGATGGCGTCGGCAAGCATGAGCCGATAAACCGCGACACAGTAATCTGCACATCCGCCGGTCGCGGTCCGTTGATCGGGTTGGCCGGTGAGCGGGTCACTGAACAGCGTGCCGTTATTGAAATACCAGCCGCCCTCGTAGAAGTCCTCGGTGCCGGTGCCGTACCACTGCGGCGACGGCGAACCGTCTGTGTATACCCGCTCGGCCCCTTCGAGAAAGTAAGGGGCGCCGTCGCTGTATCCCGTTTTGGTGCGGGCGCCTCTGATGGTGTGGCTGACGCCGACGAATTTCCCGTGGCCTTGTTCGTCGGCGAACAACCAGTCCTGACCGACGATGGTGGGCCCGGCGTGCGAGTACGAGGTGAAGTAGCCGGCGCGGCCGCTGGCTAGCGCGGGCGCCCACTGCGGATCGGGAGCGGTCGCGATATCGGTGTCGATCCCCGCGATGGGATCGGCGGTGGTGTTGAGCAGCGTGACCCGCGCTGCGTGAGCGAAAGGCATTGGCCACCAATCCGATAACGACAACGACCCGTCGGGATGTGGGGTGGTCGCGAACATCAGCGATCGCACGTCACTGGTGCCCAATCCGGCGCCGAAGAATTCGCCGACTGGTGAGTCGACCATGGGTCGGCCGTCGAACTCGATCCGCAGCCGCAACCCGCCAAGGAGTGGATCCGCCCGGTTGGGTAGTCGCAGGCGCAGCGACGAAATGGTGCCTGACCCGGTCGATTCCGCGATCGTTGTAGCAGCGCCGCCGGCAAGCTCGACGACCTGATGGTGATGCGCTGCGGTGGCTGCCGACGGTTTGGGGTCGGTGGTGCCCGCGGCGCGCAGCGAGGCGATCACGTCGAGCGCCTGATCGGCGGGCGAGAACGTGTGTACCCCATCGGCATCCGGAAACTGGCGATAGTCGACGTGGTAATACTGCAGATTCGATGCCACGCTGATCCGCATCGACTGCCGATACGGCATCGGCACCTTGATGTAGACCCCGGCCGGCGATCGCGCCGCGTTGGCAACCAGAGGCCAGACGAATGGGGCTCCCAGCCCACCGTCGACCAACGATTGCAACGGTGCGTCAATCACGGTCTGCCCGTCCAGGTCGATGCGGATCGCGCCCATCCGCGTCACATTGCCGCTGTCACGGGTGAACCAGATCGAATCGACCTCTCCGGCGCCGCGATCCTCCGCGATGACACACCCCACGCCACCGGATGCCAGACATCCGCCGCTGCCGTTGTCGTTTCCAGAGCTGATGTCGAAATTGCCGCCGCTCCGATCGAAGCTCGATACCTGCAGAGTTTCGGTGTCTGGGGCCAGATACGGCAATCGATCCAATCGGCGGTAGGTATCCCAGCCCACCGTCCTTTCGCTGGTTCCGTGGACAGCCGGCTCAGCGAGCGTGCTACCCGCGGTCGCGATCAGCAATAGCACTGACGCAAACATCGTCGACCACGCCCGGACAGAGACAGGCATAGCAGCAACGTACGGCGGTTGCTCCCCCACCGCTTGCCGCTTACCCGAAATCACCGTGCCCCGCCGCG
>DASQRI010000594.1:0-11906 GCA_035642975.1 Mycobacterium sp. | reverse complement strand
GGTGTTCAAGCACGAGGACGGCACCGAGCGGCTGCTTACCGACGGCGACCACGTCGAGGTGGGACAGCAGCTGATGGAAGGCTCGGCCGACCCGCACGAGGTACTCCGCGTGCAGGGCCCCCGCGAGGTGCAGATCCACCTCACCAAGGAGGTCCAGGAGGTCTACCGGGCGCAGGGTGTGTCGATCCACGACAAGCACATCGAGGTGATCGTCCGGCAGATGCTGCGTCGGGTCACCATCATCGATTCGGGCTCGACGGAATTCCTGCCCGGCTCGCTGATCGACCGTGCGGAGTTCGAGGCCGCCAACCGTCGGGTGGTGGCCGAGGGCGGCGAGCCCGCCGCCGGCCGCCCCGTGCTGATGGGTATCACCAAGGCGTCGCTGGCCACCGACTCGTGGCTGAGCGCGGCGTCGTTCCAGGAGACCACGCGAGTGCTCACCGATGCGGCGATCAACTGCCGCAGCGACAAGCTGCAGGGTCTGAAGGAGAACGTGATCATCGGCAAGCTGATCCCGGCGGGTACCGGAATCAACCGGTACCGCAACATCCAGGTGCAGCCGACCGAGGAGGCCCGGGCCGCCGCGTACACGATCCCGTCCTACGAGGATCAGTACTACAGCCCGGACTTCGGCCAGGCCACCGGTGCTGCGGTTCCGTTGGACGACTACGGGTACTCCGACTACCGGTAGCGTTTCTAGCGCGAGCAGACGCAAAAGCCCCCGCACGCCCGGCGTGTCGGGGGCTTTTGCGACTGCTCGCGCGCCCATCCCCATCGCGATGATTGCTGGCTAGCGCCTTCGCCCGCCCCGACGCAGCATTGTGGCCCATGGATATCGAGAACGTGCTGCTAGCCAGAGGTGGGCTGGCGACGACCGCCGAACTGCTGACCGTCACGACGCGCAAGCGGCTCGCCGGATTCGTCAAGGCGGGCAGGTTGATTCGGGTATGTCATGGAGTTTATGCGCTGGATGAGCCCGACATTCTGAGCAAGCTTGGTGCGTTAGATCTGGGCGCCGGCCAGCCGATCGTGGCTTGCATGGGGACGGCTGCCGCTCTGTACGGCTTCGACACTGAAAACACGTCGCGCGTTCACATACTTGACCCGGGCGTGCGGATGCGGCCTTCGAGAGGCCTGATGGTGCATCAACGAGTCGGCGCACCGCTAAGACGGGTTGAGGGTCGTTTGGCGACCGCGCCCGCATGGACGGTGATCGAAGTCGCTCGCACGCTCCGGCGACCGCGTGCCTTGGCGGCGCTTGATGCTGCCCTACACGTCGGAGCCTGTACCGCAGCGGAATTGCGCGCGACGACCGCCCAACAGAAGGGTCGCCGCGGAATCGTCAAGGTCCGCGAATTAATCGGTTGTGCCGACAGTCGTGCCGAGTCCCCGATGGAGAGCGAGGCCCGACTCGTCTTTCTCGACGCACGGTTGCCGACACCTGAGCTGCAGTACACCATCGTCGACCGGTACGGCAGAGTCTGGCGCGTCGACTTCGCCTGGCCGAAAGCGTTTCTTGTCGCCGAATACGACAGCGTTGAGTGGCACGTGGGTCGCGAGCGCCTGCTGCATGACAGGCTGAAGACCGTCCGACTTCAAGAATGTGGGTTCACTACCGTTCCGATGACCGTCGACGACATCCGACGCGATCCCGTTGGACTCACTGACAGACTTAACTTCCATCTGCAGCGGCACCGTCTAGCCTGCTGAAAAGACGCAAAAGCTCCCGAACGCTCGGCGTGTCGGGAGCTTTTGCGTCTGCTCGTCCTCAATGGTCCGCGCAGATCACTAGACTGGCCGACGTGCTTATCGGTTCACACGTGAGTCCGCAGGATCCGCTGGCCGCGGCCGCGGCCGAAAACGCTGACGTCGTACAGATCTTCCTCGGCAACCCGCAGAGCTGGAAGGCGCCCAAACCACGCGACGATGCCGCCCAACTCAAGGCGGCGGCGCTGCCGATCTACGTGCACGCCCCCTATCTGATCAACGTCGCGTCGGCGAACAACCGGGTGCGGATCCCGTCGCGCAAGATCCTGCAAGACACCTGCGACGCGGCGGCCGAGATCGGCGCCGCCGCGGTCATCGTGCACGGCGGCCACGTCGCCGACGACAGCGACCTCGACGAGGGTTTCCAGCGCTGGGGCAAGGCGCTCGACCAACTCAAGTCCGACGTCCCGGTCTATCTGGAGAACACCGCGGGCGGTGATCATGCCATGGCACGTCACTTCGACAGCATCGCCCGTCTCTGGGATGTCATCGGCGACAAGGGGATTGGCTTCTGCCTGGACACCTGCCACGCCTGGGCGGCGGGTGAGGCGCTGGTCGACGCCGTCGACCGCATCAAGGCCATCACCGGCCGCATCGACCTGGTGCACTGCAACGACTCCAAGGACTCGGCGGGCTCAGGCCGCGACCGGCACGCCAATTTCGGTACCGGGCAGATCGATCCCGAGTTGCTGGTGGCGGTGGTCAAGGCCGCCGGCGCGCCGGTGATCTGCGAAACCGCCGACGAGGGGCGCAAAGACGACATCGCATTCCTGCGGGAGAACACGAGCGGCTGAATGCGTCGTCGGGTCGCGATGCTGCTGGGCGTCGCGCTGGTCATAGCGGGTTGTGGGATCTGGCATCCCAAGCCGCCGTCGGGCTTTGTGGACGGCACCAGCACGCACACCATCAACGTCGGCGGACGCGACCGCATCTACCGGCTGCACAAGCCGGTGGGAGTGCCCGCATCGGCGCGGTTGGTTTTGGTAATGCACGGCGGTTTCGGCAGTGCTGAGCAGGCTGAAAGGTCTTACGGCTGGGACCAATTGGCCGATTCGGAAAAATTCGTTGTCGCCTACCCGGACGGCGTCAACCGGGCGTGGAACGTCAAAGGCGGAGGCTGCTGCGGCAGGCCGGCCCGGGAAAACGTCGACGACGTCGGCTTCATCAGCGCGGCCGTCGCCGACGTCGCCAAGAACGTCAGCATCAACGCCTCCCACGTGTATGCCACCGGCATGAGCAACGGCGGCATGATGTCCTACACGCTGGCGTGCGACACGACGCTGTTCGCCGCGATCGGCCCGGTCTCGGGCACTCAGGTGGACCCGTGCCGGTCACCGCATCCGGCGTCGGTCGTGGCGATTCACGGCACCGCGGATCCGCTGATTCCCTACGGCGGCGGCCCCGGCCGCGGCTTCGCCCACATCAACGGCCCAGCGGTGCCGGACCTGAATGCGTTCTGGCGAAACGTCGATCGATGCCAGGCGCCCGCCGTGATGACCACCGGTTCGGTCACCACATCGACCGCCGGATGTGCCGACAACCGCAGCGTGGTGCTGATCACCGTCGACGGCGGCCGCCACCACTGGCCGGACTTCGCCACCGCGAAGTTGTGGCAGTTCTTCGCCGCGCATCCACACTGAGCATTACACCTCTTGTGCGGTTGTAGAAGAAATGTAACATTGGTGGCATGCCAGATACTCATGTCGTCGCCAACCAGGTCCCGCCTCTGGAGGAGCACAACCCGGCATCCTCCCCGGTCCTCATCGAGGCGCTGATCCGCGAAGGCGGGCAGTGGGGCCTGGACGAGGTGACCACGGTCGGCGCGATTTCCGGGTCCAAGCAGACGCAACGCTGGGGCGAGCTGGCCAGCCGCAATCGGCCCATCCTGCGCACCCACGACCGCTACGGACACCGCATCGACGAGGTCGAATACGACCCCGCCTACCACGAGCTGATGCGCGCCGCGATCGAGCACGGCCTGCACGCCGCGCCGTGGGCCGACGACCGGCCGGGCGCGCACGTGGTCCGGGCGGCCAAGACCGGCGTGTGGACCGCCGAGCCGGGCCACATGTGCCCGATCTCGATGAGCTACGCCGTCGTCCCCGCCCTGCGCTTCAACCCCGAGTTGGCCGCCGTGTACGAGCCACTGCTGACCAGCCGGGAGTACGACCCGGAGCTCAAACTCGCCACCATGAAGCCCGGTCTTACCGCGGGCATGTCGATGACCGAAAAGCAGGGCGGCTCCGACGTCCGCGCCGGCACCACCGAGGCGACGCCCAACGCCGACGGCACCTACCGGCTGAACGGTCACAAGTGGTTCACGTCGGCGCCGATGTGCGACATCTTCCTGGTGCTCGCGCAGGCCCCGGGCGGGTTGTCGTGCTTCTTCCTGCCCCGCGTGCTGCCCGACGGCACCCGCAACCGCATGTTGCTGCAGCGGCTCAAGGACAAACTCGGCAACAACGCCAACGCGTCCAGCGAGGTCGAATACGACGGCGCCACGGCGTGGCTGGTCGGCGAGGAGGGACGCGGCGTTCGAACCATCATCGAGATGGTCAACTTGACCCGATTGGACTGCACGCTGGGCAGCGCCACCAGCATGCGCACCGGGCTCACCCTGGCCGTCCATCACGCTCAGCACCGTAAAGCCTTCGGCGCCTACCTGATTGACCAGCCGCTGATGCGCAATGTGTTGGCCGACTTGGCGGTCGAGGCCGAGGCCGCAACGATGGTCGCGATGCGGATGGCCGGCGCCACCGACAGCGCCATCCGCGGGGACGAGACCGAGACCCTGCTACGCCGTATCGGCTTGGCCGCCAGCAAGTACTGGGTGTGCAAGCGCGCGACGCCGCACGCCGCCGAGGCACTGGAATGCCTGGGCGGCAACGGCTATGTCGAGGAGTCCGGCATGCCGCGGCTGTACCGCGAGGCGCCGCTGATGGGGATCTGGGAGGGTTCCGGCAATGTCAGCGCGCTGGATACCTTGCGCGCCATGGCGACTCGGCCGGAATGTGTCGAGGTGCTGTTCGGCGAGCTGGGTAAAAGCGCGGGTCAGGATGCCCGGCTGGACAGCCACGTCGAGGCACTGCGGCCACAGCTTGGCGACGTGGACACCATCCAGTACCGGGCCCGCAAGGTCGCCGAGGACATCTGCCTGGCGCTGCAGGGCTCGCTGCTGGTGCGGCACGGGCATCCGGCCGTGGCCGAAGCGTTCCTGGCCACCCGCCTTGGCGGGCAGTGGGGCGGCGCGTTCGGAACCATGCCCGCCGGGCTGGATCTCGCGCCGATCCTGGAGCGAGCCCTGGTCAAGGGATGACTCACGCGATCAGGCCGGTCGACTTCGACAACCTGAAAACGATGACCTATGAGGTCACCGATCGGGTTGCCCGGATCACCTTCAACCGCCCCGACAAGGGCAACGCGATCATCGCCGACACGCCACTGGAACTCTCGGCTCTAGTGGAACGGGCCGATCTGGACCCGAACGTCCACGTCATCCTGGTCTCCGGTCGCGGTGAGGGCTTCTGCGCGGGTTTCGACCTGAGCGCCTACGCCGACCGCACCGGCTCAGCGGGCGGCACCGGCGCCTACCACGGGACCGTGCTGGACGGTACGACCCAGGCGGTCAACCACTTACCGAATCAGCCGTGGGACCCGATGATCGACTACCAGATGATGAGCCGCTTCGTGCGCGGCTTCTCCAGCCTGATGCACGCGGACAAGCCGACGGTGGTCAAGATTCACGGCTACTGCGTGGCCGGCGGTACCGACATTGCGCTGCACGCCGACCAGGTGATCGCCGCATCCGACGCGAAGATCGGCTACCCGCCGACCCGAGTCTGGGGGGTGCCGGCCGCCGGACTATGGGCGCACCGGCTGGGTGACCAGCGGGCCAAACGCCTTCTGCTGACTGGGGATTCCATCACCGGGGCGCAAGCCGCCGAGTGGGGCCTGGCGATCGAGGCGCCGGAGCCGAAAGACCTGGACGAGCGCACCGAACGCCTGGTGGAACGGATCGCCGCGGTGCCCGTCAATCAGCTGATCATGGTCAAACTCGCGCTCAATTCCGCGCTGCTGCAACAGGGCGTGGCGACCAGCAGAATGGTCAGCACGGTCTTCGACGGCGTCGCCCGGCACACGCCCGAAGGACACGCGTTCGTGGCCGACTCGGTTGAGCACGGCTTTCGCGATGCGGTCAAGCACCGCGACGAACCGTTCGGAGACCACGGTCGCCGGGCATCCGAGATCTGACAGGTTCACCGGATGCCGAAATCACTGGCCCGCATGCCCGCTCGATCGGTGGTGCTCAGCGTGTTGCTCGGCGCCCACCCGGCGTGGGCCAGCGCTGCCGACTTGATAAGGCTCACCACTGATTTCGGCATCAAGGAATCCACCCTGCGGGTCGCGTTGACCCGGATGGTCAGCGCCGGTGACCTGGTCCGGTCCGCCGACGGCTATCGCCTCGCCGACCGGCTGCTGGCTCGCCAGCGCAGGCAGGACGACGCCATGCGACCCCAGCTGCGGCGGTGGCGCGGGTACTGGACCACGTTGATTGTCACCAGCATCGGCACCGATCCGCGAACGCGAGCCGCGCTGCGAACAACGCTGCACCACAAGCGTTTCGGTGAACTGCGCGAGGGCGTGTGGATGCGGCCGGACAACCTGGATCTCGACCTGGACACCGAGGTCTGCGGCCGGGTGCGAATCATGCAGGCCCGCGACGATGCGCCCGCCGATTTGGCCGGCCAGCTGTGGGACCTGCCGACCTGGTCCAACACCGGCCGACAGTTGCTCGCCGAAATGTCCGGCGCGACCGAGGTTCCGGCGCGATTCGTGATAGCCGCCGCGATCGTGCGGCACCTTCTGACCGACCCGGTGCTGCCGGATGAATTGCTACCCGCGGACTGGCCGGGCACGCGGCTTCGGACCGCCTACAACGACTTCGCCGCCGAACTGCTCGCGCGGCGCGACGATATCCGATTAGTGGAGGCGACATGAGCGATCCGGTGCGCGTGGAACGTAATGGCCCGGTGACCACCGTGATCCTGAACCGGCCTAAGGCCCGCAATGCCGTCAATGGCCCGACGGCCACCGGGCTGTTCGCGGCGTTCGAGGAGTTCGATCGCGACGACACCGCATCGGTGGCGGTGCTGTGGGGGGATCACGGAACCTTCTGCGCCGGGGCTGATTTGAAGGCATTCGGCACGCCGGATGCCAACGCGGTGCACCGGACAGGTCCCGGCCCGATGGGTCCGACCCGAATGGTGTTGTCGAAACCGGTAATCGCCGCGGTCAGCGGCTACGCCGTCGCAGGCGGTCTGGAGCTCGCGTTGTGGTGCGACCTACGAGTGGCCGAGGAAGACGCGGTGTTCGGGGTGTTCTGCCGGCGATGGGGGGTACCGCTGATCGACGGCGGCACCATCCGACTGCCCCGGCTGATCGGGCAGAGCCGGGCGATGGACATGATCCTCACCGGTCGCGCGGTCGATGCCGCCGAGGCATTGGCGATCGGTTTGGCCAATCGCGTCGTACCGAAAGGGCAGGCCCGAGAAGCCGCTGAGCAACTGGCCGCCGAGTTGGCCGCATTGCCCCAACAGTGCATGCGATCGGACCGGTTGTCGGCGCTGCACCAGTGGGGCAGTACCGAGTCGGACGCGCTGGACTACGAATTCGCCAGTATTTCTCGGGTGTCCGCTGAAGCGATGGAAGGCGCGGGACGTTTCGCGGCCGGCGCCGGCCGTCACGGGACGACGGCGATATAGCCGCGCGACCGTTAGCCGCCCTTGTTGATCGTGTTGCCGCTGCCGAGATTTTCGACCTTGGGGTCGCCGTCCTTGTAGCTGATCGCGTTGTGGGAGCCGACGACGTTGAGGTGCTTGTCGACCTTGTCGACAGTGATCTTGTTGTCTCCGCCGCCGACGCTCACCGAGTCGCAGGTGCCCTTGACCGTCAGTGTGTTGTTGAACCCGCCGACGTTCAGTGACTTTCCATCGCCGCAATCGAGAGAGGTTGTGGTGCCGGTTGATACATAGTTGATCGTGTTACCGATGTCGAACTGGGCGCCCGTGCTCGTCGTGGCGGGCGTCGAGGCAGACGAGGTGGGCGATGCGGTGGTGGGCGCCGTGTTGTTGTTCTTCGGTCCGCAGGCGGTCATCCCGAACACCGCCGCCGCCGAAAGCGTCAGGACGACCGCCCTGCGCACTGCTCACGACCCCACGTGGTTGATGCGATTGACCATGCCGAGTTCACGGCCGCGGTCCCACACGACCGGGTCACCGTTCTTGTAGAAGACCGACTCGTTGTAGCCGTAGACGATGATGTCGTGCACGACGTTGTCGGCGACGACCGTGTGACCCGATCCCATCACCGACACCGCCCAACAGGTCCCCAGCGCGTTGACGACGTTCCTGGTGCCGTCGACGATCAGCGTGCCGCCGTTGCAGTCGATCGTCTGCTCGATGCCCTCGCCGGTGACATGGGTATCACCGTTTTTCGCGCGCCCCGCCGGCGCGCCGGCGGCGAGGGTGAACGCCATGACGATCGCGCAGGCCGCCAGTGCTCGGCTGGGGATGGACCGTTTCACCGCGGGCTCCTCTCGCCATGGCGCGTGATCTGCTGAAAAGAGCGTACGTGTTCGCTGCGGCGTCAACTAGAGTTCTTCGTTCTCGAGCGGCCTCAACTAGAGTCATTCGTCGACGGGGCCATCGAGAAAGCGATGGGGACTAATCCGGTCAATGCAACCGAAGGGCGAACGCCATGCCAGCTGAGCCGGACGCTTCGGCTGGCCGGTCGGGCGCCGGGACAAAGTCTGTGGCCCGCTCGGCCAAACTGAGCCGCGACATCATCGTCAACGCCGCGCTCACCTTTCTGGACCGGGAGAGTTGGGATGCGTTGACCATCAATGCCCTGGCGACGCAGCTCGGGACCAAAGGTCCGTCGTTGTACAACCACGTCGACAGCCTGGAGGACCTGCGCCGCACGGTGCGGATGCGGGTGATCGAAGACATCATCACCATGCTCACACGGGTCGCCGAGGGACGGGTCGGCGACGATGCCGTGCTGGTCATGGCCAGCGCCTACCGTAGCTACGCGCATCACCACCCGGGCCGCTACTCGGCTTTCACCCGGATGCCGCTGTCAGGCGGCGACGACCCGGAGTTCACCGCGGCCACCAGGGGCGCCGCGGGACCGGTGATGGCCGTGTTGGCGTCCTACGGGTTGGACGTCGAGCAGGCTTTTTACGCGGCGCTGGAATTCTGGTCCGCGATGCACGGCTTCGTGCTGCTGGAAATGACCGGCGTGATGGACGACATCGTCGACACCGACACCGTCTTTTCGGACATGGTGCTGCGGCTGGCGGCCGGCATGGAGCGCCGCAGTAAAACCGGCGGACACTAACCCGCACGATAAGCCCGGCAGCGTGGCCCACCAGACCACAATACCGTCGCTTTGACCTGCCCGACCTGCGACGGGTATTGTGGAAGCTCGTGCCTGGCGGCTCACGTCGCTTTACCTAAAGCGCGCACGCCGGGCCAATTCGCATGTCCACTACGCAACGGATTAGCTCCGCGGCGAGCGCATGCGACACACCCGGCCGCGGGGGACCGCGAAAGGGCATAACTGCACTACAGAGACTTAGCACCACCAGAATACGAACAGCAGCACAGCAAGCAAATAGGAAGCCGGTAGATGCCAACCATTCAGCAGCTGGTCCGCAAGGGTCGCCGTGACAAGGTCGCCAAGGTCAAAACCGCGGCCCTGAAGGGCAGCCCCCAACGCCGCGGAGTATGCACCCGCGTGTACACCACCACCCCGAAGAAGCCGAACTCGGCGCTTCGGAAGGTGGCGCGTGTCAAGCTGACCAGCCAGGTTGAGGTGACGGCGTACATCCCCGGCGAAGGCCACAATTTGCAGGAGCACTCCATGGTCCTGGTGCGTGGTGGCCGGGTGAAGGACCTGCCGGGTGTGCGGTACAAGATCATCCGCGGCTCACTCGACACCCAGGGCGTCAAGAACCGTAAGCAGGCTCGCAGCCGCTACGGCGCCAAGAAGGAGAAGAGCTGATGCCGCGCAAGGGGCCCGCGCCGAAGCGCCCACTGGTCAACGATCCGGTCTACGGGTCGCAGCTGGTCACTCAGCTGGTGAACAAAGTACTGATGCAGGGGAAGAAATCTCTGGCTGAGCGCATTGTTTATGCAGCGCTCGAACAAGCCCGGGAGAAGACCGGCACCGACCCGGTGATCACGCTCAAGCGGGCTCTCGACAACGTCAAGCCCGCCTTGGAGGTGCGCAGCCGGCGCGTCGGTGGTGCGACCTACCAGGTGCCCGTCGAGGTGCGTCCGGAGCGGTCCACCACGCTGGCGCTGCGCTGGCTGGTCAGCTTCTCGCGGCAGCGCCGGGAGAAGACGATGACCGAGCGCCTGGCAAACGAGATCCTGGATGCCAGCAACGGCCTGGGGGCCGCCGTCAAACGACGCGAGGACACCCACAAGATGGCCGAGGCAAACCGCGCCTTCGCGCACTATCGCTGGTAGGCGCCGCTCCGGCGCCAATCGGCACAGTGGCCGGAGGCGAGAAACCGCTAACTAAGTAATCGAAAGAGTGGGAAGACTTCTGTGGCACAGAAGGACGTGCTGACCGACCTGACCAAGGTCCGCAATATCGGCATCATGGCGCACATCGACGCCGGCAAGACGACGACGACCGAGCGCATTCTCTACTACACCGGCATCAGCTACAAGATCGGTGAGGTGCACGACGGCGCCGCCACGATGGACTGGATGGAGCAGGAGCAAGAGCGGGGGATCACCATCACCTCCGCGGCTACCACCTGCTTCTGGAACGACAACCAAATCAACATCATCGACACCCCGGGGCACGTGGACTTCACCGTCGAGGTGGAACGCTCGCTTCGCGTCCTCGATGGCGCCGTCGCGGTGTTCGACGGCAAGGAGGGCGTGGAGCCGCAGTCCGAGCAGGTCTGGCGGCAAGCCGACAAGTACGACGTCCCGCGTATCTGCTTCGTCAACAAGATGGACAAGGTCGGCGCCGACTTCTATTTCTCGGTGCGCACCATGGAGGAGCGGCTGGGCGCCAACGTCATCCCGATCCAGTTGCCGGTCGGCTCTGAGGGTGACTTCGAGGGCGTCGTCGACCTGGTCGAGATGAACGCCAAGGTATGGCGCGGCGAGACCAAGCTCGGCGAGACCTACGACACGATCGAGATCCCGGCCGAGTTGCAGGAGAAGGCCGACGAGTACCGCGCCAAGCTGCTCGAGGCGGTCGCCGAAACCGATGACGCGCTGCTGGAGAAGTACTTCGGCGGCGAGGAATTGTCGGTCGCGGAGATCAAGGGTGCGCTGCGCAAGCTCACTATCAGTTCCGAGGCCTACCTGGTGCTGTGCGGTAGCGCGTTCAAGAACAAAGGCGTGCAGCCGATGCTGGACGCCGTGATCGACTACCTACCTTCACCGCTGGACGTGCCGCCCGCCGTGGGCCACGCCCCGGGCAAGGAGGACGAGGAGATCATCCGCAAGCCGTCGACCGACGAGCCGTTCTCCGCGTTGGCGTTCAAGGTCGCCACACACCCGTTCTTCGGCAAGCTGACCTACGTGCGGGTGTACTCGGGCAAGGTCGACTCCGGGTCGCAGGTCATCAATGCCACCAAGGGCAAGAAGGAACGGCTGGGCAAGCTGTTCCAGATGCACGCCAACAAGGAGAACCCGGTGGAAACCGCCGCGGCGGGCCACATTTACGCGGTGATCGGCCTCAAGGACACCACCACCGGTGACACGCTGAGCGACCCCAACCACCAGGTCGTACTGGAATCGATGACCTTCCCCGACCCGGTCATCGAGGTGGCGATCGAGCCCAAGACCAAGAGCGACCAGGAGAAGCTGAGCCTGTCGATTCAGAAGCTCGCCGAAGAGGACCCGACGTTCAAGGTTCACCAGGACGCCGAGACCGGGCAGACCGTGATCGGCGGCATGGGCGAGTTGCACCTGGACATCCTGGTGGACCGCATGCGCCGCGAGTTCAAGGTCGAGGCCAACGTCGGCAAGCCGCAGGTCGCCTACAAGGAGACCATCAAGCGCAAGGTCGACAAGGTCGAGTTCACCCACAAGAAGCAGACGGGCGGC
>DASQRI010000593.1:0-5224 GCA_035642975.1 Mycobacterium sp. | reverse complement strand
GGCGGCGGTCAGCGCAGTGCCGCGGCGCTTACCGACCACGGGTTGTCGCATGTGGGGTTGATTTGCGAAGACCTCGACGCCACCCGGGCCCAACTCGAGGCCGAGGGTGTGCGCTTTCTTGTCGACGGCATTGCGGACGTGGCGCGGGTCCGCACGACATGGTTCATCGACCCGTGGGGTGTGGTGTTCATCCTCGTCGAGAAAAGCAAACCGGCGCGTCCCTATTTCGCACAATGGGTTTGAAGCCGGCGGCTAGAACTGGGACCGCAGCCATCCGATAAGCGTCGGGATCACCTCGGGAGCCTTGCTCATCGCGCAGTGACCGGTCCCCTCGATCAGGTGCACCTCGGTGTTCGGGCGGCCCTGGAAGACCAGGGTGTCCGACTGCGGGACGAAGTAATCGTCGGCACCGTTGACCACGAGCATCGCTGAATTACGTTGCTGAGCGAGAAGATCTTTTCGGGAGAGCTGTTCGAGACCGGCGCCCAGCTCATCGACGGTGGGCGAGTGATCCCAATGCATGGCGTTGCCGAGAATGTCGTGCATGCCGAAGGGCAGGTTCTTGGCGTTCTCCCGCTTGAACGAGTCGACGACGGGACCGCCGAGGTCGATGGCGGCGTCGACGATCCCCGACAGGCCCGACATCGCGACAAAGTTGCCGCCGAACGAGACACCGAAGTGAGCGACCTTGCCGTCGCCGAGTTTCCTTGCGTAGTCGGCGATTCCGCGGATGACCTCGTCGGCGTGCTTGTCAAGCGGGATCGTTGTCTCACCGGTGCCCGGGTGGTCGAACGCCAGGGTCGTCACCCCGGCGTTCATGGTGAACCCGACCCACCACGGATGGATGTCCATTTTCCAGGTGTCCACCCCGCCGCTGGCGATCAGCACGGGCCGGGCTGAATAGTCGCCGTCGGTCGAGTACAGGTGGACCGGGACGTCGACGGTGCCGTCGCGGTAAGGCACTGTGATGATGCGGCGCTCGAAAGCCACCGGGAAATCCTTGGCCGCCAACTCGAATTGCTCGAGCTGGTTTTTTAAGGCCTGCACCCGGGTCTGGTCGGTCAGGCAGGGAAACTTTGCGCAGCCGTAGGCCAGTGACGCCAGATAGTGGTCACCGTTATCGGCGTATTTCTCGGCCAGCTTCGACCACTCGTACGGCCAGCCGCCGGGCGCGTCGGCCCACATGTCGGTAACGGTGGCGCGGACCCGCTCGATGTCGTCGAGCGGGATGCCGAACTTCTCGAACTGGTGGGCGCGGTCTTCGAACATGTCCGCGGGGTCGATCTTGTAGGTGTACATCGTGTTCAGCTCCTGATCTTTGCGAAGTAATCGGCGACTGTTGTGGTGTCGCCCAGGGCGGCGACGGCACCGAGGTAGCCGTCCGGCCGTATCACCACACGGCCACCGTTGCGGAGCCCGAACCGCTGTGCCACAAGGCCGTTCGGGTCAGCGATGACAGCGTCGTATCCCGCGACCGCGGTGTCTTCCGTGGTCACCAGCACCTGCTGCTCACCCTCGCCCGCGGCGGGGGCCACCGGTCCGGTGGCGACAGTCACCACGGCGTGACCCGTGTGCTGCGCACCGCAGGCCGCGCTGAGCTGCTTCTGCACCGCTTCGTCCAGCACATGCGGAACATGATCGCCGGCAACGATTTTCGCGTGCCTCGGTCGCCGGCCCACGGCGATTGGACTGCCCTGGTAGTTGATATCGACTTCTTCTGCTCTGTTGGCCAGCGTCCGTCGCGCCGCGGGAAGATGCGAGACGGTCCGAACCGCTGCATTGCGGATTCGCTGCGGCAGACCGGTCAGCGTGCCGACCTTGGTCAGCAGATTGGTGAAGGAGATGACGTCGTCGGCAACGGGCAGGCGCTCGGCCTGATAGCTGTCCAGCAGCTTTTCACCGGCCTCGCCGCTGATTACCGCGGCCAGCTTCCAGCACAGGTTGAATGCATCCTGCATGCCGGTGTTCATGCCTTGCCCGCCGGCCGGGCTGTGAATGTGAGCGGCGTCGCCGGCCAGGAACACCCGGCCCCAGCGATACGCGGGCACTCTCGCGTGGTGAATCTCGAAACCGGTCAGCCAATGCGAACGCACTACCCGGATGCCACCGATCCGCTTGTCGACGATCGCCTGCAGCTCGTCCTGGGTCGGATTCATGTTCATCGGGGTGCCGGGCGCGTCGTGCACCTCGGCCAGGAATCGCATCCGCCCGTCGACCAGCGGCAGCACGATCACCGGCCCGTCGGGGGCGAAGAAGGTGTGCATGGAGTCCAGGTCCAAGTCGTGTTCTGCGTCGACGTCGCCTAGCAGGAACCGCTCGCCGACGAAGGAGCCGGCCAGCTTGGTGCCGATCAGGCGGCGCACTGTGCTGCGCGCGCCGTCGGCCCCGATCACCCACGCGGCGCTGGCCTGCTCAGTCGATCCGTCCTGGTGCTGCAAGGTCAACCGCACGGCCCCGTCATCCTGACTCAGGGCGACCAAGTCGACACCCCGCTCGAGGGTCACACCGAGCGACTGCAGGCGTTCGCCCAGCACGCGCTCGGTTTCGGTCTGCGCCGTGTTCAGCGTGAAGGGAAAAGCGCTGTCGACCCCGCCGAGCGGGACGCGGAATAGCCTGCTGTGGCCGGCGTAGAGCTGCATCGCGATTGCCTTGATGCCGGTGCTCACCAGTTCGTCGACGATGCCCATCCGGTCGAACATGTCCAGGCTGCGGGCATGTACCGCGACCGCGCGGGACTGGTCGGTGGGTTGTGTCAACTTGTCGATCACCCGCACGCGCAGGCCGCGGCGGGCGAGTTCGCAGCCGGCGACCAGGCCGACAGGCCCGGCACCTACGACGATCACATCGGAGTTTGAGTTCGTGCTCATCGCCGCTCCCTGGGTTTTCACGGTATGTTGAAATTCTGAGTCTCACGCTACGATGAAATTAGTCTCAACGCAAGAGGAAATTCACGCTACGATGAAACTCATGCCCAAGAAGTCGATGACGCCCGGTCCGAGAGATGAACGAGGGGTGCTCGCCACCCGGATTGTTGAGGCTGCCCGGGACGAGTTCGCCGAGCACGGCTGGGCCGGAACCACCATCCGGGCGGTCGCGCGAGCGGCGGACGTCGACCCCGCCCTGGTCTACCACTACTTCGGATCCAAAGAAGGCCTGCTGGACGCCGCGACCAACCCACCACCGCGATGGCTGGAAAATGTCGCGAAGGTATGGGTGACGCCGATCGAGGATCTGGGCGAGGCTCTGGTGAGGCTGCTCTTGGCGAGCTGGGCCGACGACGAGATCGGGCCCACACTGCGTGCCATCCTGCAGACGGCTGCGCACGAGCCTGCCACCCGAGAGAAGCTGCGGCGCGTCGTCGAGGGCAGCCTGATGGGTGTCTCCGAGCTCGGCGGCGACGAACGAGAACGCGGGATCCGCTGCGGGCTGATCTCCTCGCAGATGATGGGCTTCGCCCTGATGCGCTATGTCTGGAAAATCGAGCCGCTTGCATCGATGACGGACGACGAGGCGATCGCCGCGATCACCCCCAACCTTCAGCGCTACGTCGACGGTGACCTGACGGCTACTGAACGAAAAAATTGTCGTGGCGGATGAACCACTCCCGGCGTTCGTCGTCGGTCATGTCGGCCAGCGCCGAAAACCCTTCGAAGTAGGCCTCCCGCGGCGCGCCCGGAGCGAACAGCATCAAGACTGATGCGGGTTCGTCGGCCTCGTTGCGGAAACCGTGGACACCGCCGGGCGGGACGAAGAGGAAGTCGCCCTGATGGCTGTCGAGCCACGCGTTGCCGTCGTAAAGCTTCATGGTTCCCGACAGCACGAAGAACGCCTCGGACATTGCCCGGTGGAAATGCGGCCCCGGTCCACCGCCGTTGGCGGCGATATCGACGCGATACAGGCCGTAGTCGCCGCCGGTGGCCTGCTGGTTGGCCAAGTAGTGGTACTTGACGCCGAAGGTCTCGTAGTCCGGCGGATCGTCAGCGCGCTTGATCCAGGCGCTGGCTTCCGGTTCGTCCTCGAGGTAGCGAGGTTCGGGATAGGGCGGCACCACGAGCGACATCATTGCTCCGTTGGGGTCTAAAGGTCATAGCATCGTTGCTGTGCAGAAGCTTGTCGCCGACGAAAATGCCCGTGCGGAACGGCTTCTTGATGCTCAGGATAAAGCGGCGCAGCTCTTCGCCGAGATTGAGCGACGCCGAATGATCCGACCCGGTGTCGGTGAACAGGACCTGTCCGACGAAATCCGCGACTTGGCCGCGGACATGCTCGGGGTGACGGCGCACTGGCATCGGCGGATCGTGCGAGCGGGGGAGAACACGCTGCAGCCCTTCAAGGAGCACCCGCCGGACCGGGTGATCGCCGACGGCGACATCGTGTTCCTGGACCTGGGTCCGATCTTCGAAGAGTGGGAGGCCGACTTCGGCCGCACCTTCGTTCTCGGCGACGATCCGGCGAAGCTGGCCGTCCGCGATGCGCTGCCGCGGGTGTGGCAGGCCGGACGCGACTACTTCGAGGCGAACCCCAACGTCACCGGCGCCGAGTTGTACGAGCACTGCGTACAACTGGCCCATGCTGAGGGGTTCGAATTCGGCAGCCCGATCGCCGGCCATCTGCTCGGCGAGTTCCCGCATAAGAAGATCGTCGGCAACGGCGTCGAGTGGTACATCACGCCCGGCTCGGACAAGCCGATGCGCCGCAACGATCGCGACGGTCGGGTCTGCCACTGGATCTTGGAGATCCATTTGAACGACCCGGACCGTCGCATCGGTGGCTTCTACGAGCAGTTGCTCGATCTGCCCTGAAGTATCAGACCGGGTAGACCACGCCGGTCAGCTCTTCAGAGACCGTCCAGAGCCGGCGCTGGCGTTCAGAGTCGTGTGACTTCTTGCTGGACGCGACGACCTTCGGGTGGCCCCGCATCTCGCCGATGCCGTCGGGCCCAAAGTACTGCCCGCCATGCACCGCCGGGTCGGTGGCGGCCCGCAACGTCGGCAGCGCGCCGGCGGCCGCGTCCTGGGCGACGAGCGGTTCGACCACGGAGAACACCCGCCCGAGCAGCGGAGGAAGGTTGCGCGTCAACTCGGTGTTCGATACACCCGGGTGCGCGGCCGCAGCGATCGTCGTCCCATGCGGAGCGAGCCGCCGCTGCAATTCATATGTGAACAAAAGGTTCGCCAGCTTGGCCTGCAGGTACGCCGCGACCCCGTTGTAGCTGCGCTTCCAT
>DASQRI010000592.1:0-7464 GCA_035642975.1 Mycobacterium sp. | reverse complement strand
CGCACCGAGAGATTGATGCGCAATGCGCGCAAGAGCTGCCGGTCGTCATCGACTACCAGCACGCGAGTCATGGGCGCCGCTCCTCCTCATCGCTTCGCTCTGCATCGTCGCCGGCGCGGTCATCAGGCGCCGCTCCTCCTGCCTTTTTCCGATCGCGCTGCTCTGTCTATCGTCGCCGGCGCGGTCATCAGAAGAAACCCTGTGCTTTCTGCGAGTAGGACACCATCAGGTTCTTGGTCTGCTGGTAGTGATCGAGCATCATCTTGTGGTTTTCCCGGCCGAAACCGGACTGCTTGTACCCGCCGAACGCGGCGTGCGCGGGATAGACGTGGTAGCAGTTGACCCACACCCGGCCGGCCTGGATGTCGCGGCCGGCTCGGTAGGCGGTGTTGCCGTCGCGGCTCCACACGCCGGCACCCAGGCCGTAGAGGGTGTCGTTGGCGATCGAGATCGCGTCGTCGTAGTCGGTGAACGACGCGACCGAGACCACCGGCCCGAAAATCTCCTCCTGGAAGATCCGCATCTTGTTGTTGCCGGCGAAGATGGTGGGCTGCACGTAGTAGCCGCCGGAGAGGTCACCGCCCAGCTCGGCGCGTTCCCCGCCGGTGATGATCTTGGCGCCCTCGTCCTTGCCGATCTCGATGTAGGACAACACTTTTTCCAGCTGGTCGTTGGAGGCCTGCGAGCCGACCATCGTCTCGGTGTACAACGGATCGCCCTGCCGGACCGCTTTGGTGCGGATCGCCACCAGCTCCAGGAATTCGTCGTAGATGTCGGCCTGCACCAGGCTGCGCGACGGGCAGGTGCACACCTCACCCTGGTTGAGCGCGAACATGGTGAAACCTTCCAGGGCCTTGTCCTGGAAGTCGTCGTGAGCGGCCATCACGTCGGAAAAGAAGATGTTGGGGCTCTTGCCGCCCAGTTCCAGGGTTACCGGGATCAGGTTCTGGCTGGCGTACTGCATGATCAGTCGCCCGGTGGTGGTTTCCCCGGTGAACGAGACCTTGGCGATCCGGTTGCTCGACGCCAGCGGCTTACCCGCCTCGGCGCCGAACCCGTTGACCACGTTGACCACCCCTGGTGGCAGCAGGTCGCCGATCAGCGACATCAGGTACAGCACCGACGCCGGGGTCTGCTCGGCCGGCTTGAGCACGGCCGCGTTGCCGGCAGCCAGCGCCGGCGCCAGCTTCCAGGCGGCCATCAGGATCGGGAAGTTCCACGGGATGATCTGCCCGACCACGCCCAGCGGCTCGTGGAAGTGATAGGCGACGGTGTCCTCGTCGATCTGGCTCAGCGAGCCCTCCTGGGCGCGAATCGCGCTGGCGAAATACCGGAAATGATCAGCCGCCAGCGGAATGTCGGCGGCCAAAGCCTCCCGGATCGGTTTGCCGTTGTCCCAGACCTCGGCCAGCGCCAGCGCATCCCGGTTGGCCTCGATGCGGTCCGCGATCTTGTTCAAGATCGCCGCCCGCTCGGCCGGCGCGGTCTTGCCCCACGCCGGGGCCGCCGCATGGGCGGCATCAAGCGCCGTGTCGACATCGGCCGCCGTTGAGCGGGCCACCTCGCAGAACGGCTGGCCGGTCACCGGCGTCGGGTTCTCGAAATACTCACCGCTCGCGGGTGCCACCCACTCGCCCCCGATGAAGTTGTCGTACCGCGATTTATACGACATCTGCGCCCCAGCGGAACCTGGACGTGCGAAGACGGTCATTTTTCGCCACTCCTCTCCCCCGCAAGCGAGTGGGGGTACCCCCAGCCGCGCAGCGGCGAGGGGGCGTGCCCCCACATCGCTGCGCTCTGCATCGTCGTCGGCGGCATGCTCACCACCCCCTCGTTCGACGGTGTTATACAGCTCACACTACCGCCGCGGTCACAATGGCCACATGTCTGGTGATGAGGCGATCGACCGCTATCTGTGGCTGGAGGACATCCTCGGCGACGAGCCGCTGGATTGGGTGCGCGCGCGCAACGAGCCGACGGTAGCCGAGTTCTCCGGCGAGGAGTTCGAGCGCATGCGCGCCGAAGCACTCGAGGTGCTCGACACCGATGCCCGCATCCCCTACGTGCGTCGTCGCGGCGAGTACCTGTACAACTTCTGGCGCGATGCCGCCAACCCACGCGGACTGTGGCGGCGGACCAGCCTGGACAGCTACCGCAGCGACCCGACGGACTGGGATGTGCTGATCGACGTCGATGAGTTGGCTCGCGCCGACGAGGAGAACTGGGTGTGGGCCGGCGCCGTCGTCATCGAACCCGAGTTCACCCGTGCCCTGGTCAGTCTGTCCCGGGGTGGCGCGGACGCCGTCGTCGTGCGCGAATTCGACATGGCGGCACGCGAATTCGTTGTCGACGGGTTTGAGCTGCCGGAGGCCAAAACGCAGATCGGCTGGCATGATCCGGACACCGTCCTGGTGGGCACCGATTTCGGCCCAGGCTCGCTCACCGAATCCGGCTACCCGCGCATCGTCAAGCGATGGCGCCGGGGCACACCGCTGAACGACGCGGAGGTGATCTTCGAGGGGGCACCCACCGACGTCAGCGCCGGCGGGTCCACGGATCGCACACCGGGCTTCCAACGTACCTTCGTGTCCCGCTCCACCGATTTCTGGAACAGCGAGCGATACGAACTCCGCGACGCCGAACTGATCCACATCGACGTACCCAGCGACGCGAGCAGCGTCTCGGTGCACCGCGAATGGCTGCTGATCGACCTGCGTTCTGACTGGACCTTCGGCACGACAACCTACCCGGCCGGTTCGCTGCTGGCGACCAACTACGACGAATTCATCGGCGGGGCAAGGGAATTGAATGTCATTTTCGAACCTGACGAGCACACTTGCCTGCACCAGTACGCCTGGACGCGCGACCGGCTGCTGCTGATCACGCTGGCCGACGTGGCCAGCAGGGTCGAGATCGTCATCCCGGGTAGCTGGGAGCGCGGGCCGGTGCCGGGCATTCCGCCCGCGACCAACAGCGTGGTCGCTGCGGTGGACGACGCCGGCGACGAATTCTTCCTGGACTCCAGCGGTTTCGACAGCCCTTCACGTCTGTTGCGCGGCACCGGTGACGGACCCCTGGAGCAGATCAAGACTGCGCCCAGCTTCTTCGATGCCGAAAAACTAAAGGTGGCCCAGTATTTCGCGACTTCGGCCGACGGCACCGCGATCCCCTATTTCGTCGTCAGGCCCGGCGACACCGACGAACCCGGCCCCACACTGCTGTACGGCTACGGCGGATTCGAGAGCTCCAACACACCGGGTTACAGCCCGGTACTGGGCCGGCTCTGGTTGGCCCGCGGCGGCACGTACGCGCTGGCCAACATCCGCGGCGGGGGCGAGTACGGGCCGCGCTGGCACACCCAGGCGATGCGCGACGGCCGGCACAAGGTGGCCGAGGACTTCGCCGCGGTGGCAGCCGATTTGGTTGAACGAGGTATCACCACCGTGCCACAGCTCGGCGCGCAGGGCGGCAGCAACGGCGGTCTGCTGATGGGCATCATGCTGACCAAATTCCCGGAGTTGTTCGGCGCGCTGGTGTGCCAGGTGCCGTTGCTGGACATGCGCCGCTTTCATCTGCTGCTGGCCGGTGCATCCTGGGTCGCCGAGTACGGCAACCCCGACGATCCGGCCGACTGGGAGTTCATCGCCGAATACTCCCCTTACCACAACATTTCGACTGACCTGGATTACCCGCCGGTGCTGATCACCACGTCCACCCGGGACGATCGGGTACATCCGGGACACGCCCGCAAAATGACGGCGGCGCTGGAAGCTGCGGGCCATCGGATCTGGTACTACGAGAACATCGAGGGCGGCCACGCCGGTGCGGCTGACAATGCGCAGACCGCGTTCAAGTCGGCGCTCAGCTTCTCATTTCTGTGGCGAATGTTGGGAACGTGACAAAGTAGATGACGAAGGGTTGTGCGATGCGCTTGGCGTACCTGGTGTGTGCGACGGTCGTGACGGCGGCGTTGTTCGCGGCGCCGGGCTGCTCGAGGGTGGTAGCCGGTAGCGCGGTCCAAGGAGCGAACGCGCCAGGAGCTGAAAGCAGTCAATGCGCGCAGGTGTCAGGGCCGATGACGTCGATCCGGCCGCACGCGGCGAGTGAGCCACAGCTGCGGATTCCGCAACCGCGCGGATGGCACCGCGCTTCGATGCTCGACTCGGAGATCATTCGGTTCACGATGACGAACAAGGCCCTGGCTGCCCGTAACTTCGTGCCCAGCGCTGTGGTCACCCTCGAATACCTGCCCGGAAGCAAGGACGATCACCAAAAGATCTTCGACCAGGAGCGTGCGGCGTTGATCGATCGCTTCGGGGCGACCGGCCTGCAGATATCCGAGACGACTCGCTGCGGTGACAAGGCCGAGCTGATCAGCTACGACGCCCCGCGCATGGGTCGGATTCCGCCGCGCAAAGCCAAGACGATCATGGTGACAAGTGTTTTCGGCGGGAACACCTACGTTGCGACCGTCTCAGTCCAGTCGACCAACCCCGCCAACCCGGCATATGCCCGCGATGTCGAAACCATCCTGACCGGGTTTCAGATGTTGCCGCCGGACGCCTAGCGCGGTCATCACCCGATAACTTTTCGAGAGATATCTGGACAAATCGCGCGGTTTAGCTTTCCTGATGGGCGTCTGAGGCGTACCTTAACTCTACCTAAGAGATCCACGTGGGGAAGGTTAGGGGTGGGGAGATCGCGATGAATCCACTCACGGTGGCATGCCTATTCGTCGGCGCTCCGATCGCCGGGTTCGGGCTGCTTGAATTGCAGGCACGGCTTGAGCGATGGGATCAGCGACGCCACGCTGACGATTAACGGCGACCGGTAGCGCCGGCGCCCGAGTTGAGCTGTCAGCATTCACTAATGCCACCTGATCATTTCGAGACACTGCTGTACACGACGGCCGGGCCGGTCGCCACCATCACGCTCAATCGCCCCGACCAACTCAACACGATCATTCCGCCGATGCCCGACGAGATCGAGGCCGCCGTCGGCCTGGCCGAACGGGACGCGGACGTCAAGGTCATCGTGCTGCGCGGCGCCGGCCGGGCGTTCTCCGGCGGCTACGACTTCGGCGACGGCTTCCAGCACTGGGGCGAGGCGATGAACAGCGGGGGGCGCTGGGATCCGGGCAAGGATTTCGCTTTGGTCACCGCCCGGGAGACCGGGCCGACCCAGAAGTTCATGGCGATCTGGCGGGCGTCCAAACCGGTGATCGCGCAGGTGCACGGCTGGTGCGTGGGCGGCGCCAGCGACTACGCGCTGTGCGCCGACCTCGTCATCGCCAGCAACGACGCCGTGATCGGCACCCCGTACAGCCGGATGTGGGGCGCCTACCTGACCGGGATGTGGCTGTATCGGCTCAGCCTCGCCAAGGTCAAGTGGCACTCGTTGACCGGCCGGCCGCTGTCCGGTGTGCAGGCCGCCGAGGTCGAACTGATCAACGAGGCGGTCCCCTTCGCGCAACTCGAGGCCCGCGTCGCCGAGATCGCCGCCGAGCTGGCGCGAATCCCGTTGTCGCAGTTACAAGCCCAGAAGCTAATCGTCAATCAGGCCTACGAGAACATGGGCCTGGCGTCCACCCAGACGCTGGGCGGCATCCTCGACGGGCTGATGCGCAACACCCCCGAAGCGCTCGACTTCATCCAGACCGCCGCGACCGAGGGTGTGCGGGCCGCCGTCGAGCGCCGGGACGGGCCGTTCGGCGACTACAGCCAGGCCCCGCCGGAACTACGCCCCAACCCCACGCACGTCATCACGCCCTGACGTCGTGCCCGGCATTCACAGCGGCGACCGTGGTGATCTGGACCTGTTGGCCGTCACCGGCACGAACGGCAGCGCCGCCAGTGGAAACAGTCCACACACCGCGAACGCCAGCGGATAACCGGTCGCGGTGATCAGCTCGCCGAATATCGGGGGCCCGACCGCAACCATCAGCCGCTCGACGGTGTTCTGCGCGCCCAATGCACGCCCGCTCCAGAATCGCCCGGCGATCTCCGGGACCGTCGTAAACGGCAGCCCGTTGTCACCGGTGATCGCCAACGCAACGACCATGGCCGCCAACGCGATTGGTGAATGCAGGTGATCGGTGAGCGCCAAGACCATCAGCACCAGCGTGGTGACGAGCGCGATCTGTCGCAGCGGACGCATCCGCGAGCCGACGGGCCAGCGCGCCCAGGAGTTGCGAGAAACCCATCAGCACACCCGCCCGCGCGACCGACAAGCCGTGGCTGTGCGTCGACCAGACCAGCATGAACGTCAGAACCACCGGCCGTCACTGCCCGGGTGGCATCAGCACCGTGTCGACCATGTACACCTGCGCGTTGGCGGTAGGCACGCCGCCGCAGACCAGGCCGGCGTTGTTGACCTTGAGGCCGTTGCCCGAACCTGTCACGTCCACCGGCGCACCCTGGACGGTGTTGTGTGAGCCGTCGACCTGCATCGGGCTCAACTGCCCGGAGACGACGTGATAAGTCAGGATGCTCTTCAACATGTCGGAATTGGTTTTGAGCTCGTTGATGGTGGAGGCAGGCAACTTGCTGAAGGCCGCGTCGGTCGGCGCAAACACCGTGTACTGGCCGCTGTTGAGCGTATCGACGAGGTTCACCTGTGGGTTGAGCTGGCCTGATAGGGCCGCGGTCAGGGTGGTGAGCTCAGGATTGTTCGACGCCGCCACCGCGACTGGGTCCTGCGACATCCCGGTCACTGAGGCGGGACCGTTGGGGTGCATCGCCGCGTAGTCCGCGCAGCCGGCACCGATCAGATTTGGCGCGGCCGCCGCGGGCGCAGCGCTGGCCACAGCGACACCCACAATTGTGGCCGCCGCCAAGCTAAGTGCGGGGATCGCATGATTCTGTCTCTTGACTGTGGTGTTCATCCGTTTCGGCTCCTTGAGTGTCGACGACGATGAATTGGCACGCCGTCTGATTCACATTCGACACAGTTAATTCGGAGCCGGTCATATTCCGGATTGGCGGCAATACGATTGCAGTTTTGCCGCTAGCCGTAGGTGAACGAAAAAACCTGCAGCCCTTGGCTGGGACGCACCTGCAGTGATCCCCGCGCCACGCCGCTACCGGCGACGATCTGGCGGCCCTGCGGCGGCCCGCTGACCGGCAGCGCCGTCGTCTTTCCGTCGCGGGTGACGGTGAGGCTGCCCGTTCCGCCCACCACGACGTAGACGTTCTTGGCGTGATAATTCAGCTCGATGCTCGACGCGTCACCGTCGGCCGTCGCGCCCTGGTAGTCGAGCTTCCACGGTCCCTGCAAGGCAAACGAATCGTTCGGCAGCGTCGGAGGAAACGCGAAGGTCGCCCGGCCCTCGTCATAGGTGCCGGCCCCGGCGTAGTTGACCACTTTGCCCACGCCGAAGTAGGTCTCGGGAGTCAGGCCGCCTTGCGGGGTGGTGTCGGGCGCGTCGACCGGTGGCGGTAGCGCGGATCCCGGGTGGGCGTCGGT
>DASQRI010000591.1:0-8283 GCA_035642975.1 Mycobacterium sp. | reverse complement strand
ACACTGCTGCAACCCGCGGCCAACGACGGGGCAAGCTTGGCGCAGAAATTGAACACCGGCCCGTTCCACGGGAAGATCAACCCGACCACGCCGTAGGGCTCCCGCAGGGTGTAAGTGTGCAGGTGCGAGTCGACGCCGGTCAGCCCGCCGGTGTTCACGTCACGCGCGATCCCGTCGATCTTGGTGCACCAGCCGGCGTAGTAGCGGAACCACTCCGACCCCACCTTGGTGATGATCTGGGCTTGAGCAGGCGGGATACCGGCGTTGAGCGATTCGAGCTCGGCGAGGATGTCGGCGTTCTCGTCGATGAGATCCGCGACCCGCCACAGCACCTTGGCCCGGTCGTAGTCGGGCAGGCCGGACCACAGCCCGGACTCGGCGCTGGCCTTGGCGCGCGCGACCGCATCGTTGATGGCTTCGGGGCCGCAATCGGTGAATTCGGTGATCTGCTCTTCGGTGGCGGGGTCGATGATCGGAATCACGTCACCGGTGCCGGGTCGCTTACGGATCTCCTCCAGCACGTCCTGCACCGTCATGGCTGTGTCCCTTCGCCTCGCTGCGACTCTATCTCTGTAGAGACTGGAGAGATGAGTGTAACTCAGCGCCGACCCGGTTCATGCGCTAGGTCGCCTCGATATGGATGGGTGCTTGGCGCGCTCGGCAGGTCGGGGGTCTACCCGCCAATGACTTTGCGGTAGGCGCGCGGCCCCTGATAGTCGTCGACGGCGAAGTGCCAGGTGGCCTGGTTGTCCCAGATGACGAAATCGCCTGGCTTCCAACCGAATCCGACGGTGTAGTTGGGTGACGATGCGTGCGCGAGCAGGAACGGCAGGAGCGCCTGGCTCTCGTTCGGTGCGATACCAGTGAGCCGGATCGCCGACGAACTGAGGAACAGGCCCCTCCGGCCGGTGTGGCGGTGGGTGCGCACGACCGGGTGCTCGATCGTCTCGGTCACCGGTGTCTGGTCATAGGAGCCATCGCCCGGGTCGGCGCTGTAGACGGCGCTGACCGACTCCAAGAGCACTTTGAACGGGTCCGACAGCCCGTCATAGGCCGCCTGCAGATCGGCCCACAGCGTGCGCCCGCCGACTTCGGGCACCACCTGGTAGGTCAGCGACTCGATGTTGAACGGTGGGTTGCGCCAGGTGCCGCCCACGTGCCACGTCGAGGCGCGACCGGCCTGTTCGAGGTCGAAAACGTAGACCAGCCGATTGTGCGGATCGCGGTGCAGCCACAGCGGGTGGTCGAACGGCTCGTCGAAGATTCGCACCGCCTCGACATGCGCATCGGGCGTCAGCTGCTGGTTGCGAAACACCAGGACCTTGTGCCGCCAGAAGTCCTCACGCAGCGCGGCCGCGGTGGCCTCGTCGACACCGTTAGCCAAGTCGATACCGACAACCTCGGCGCCGAGGATCGGGCTGACCGGCACGAGTGCATACGACGGGCTGCGGGTGGTCGTCATGACGCCATGGTAGGTCTGGTCGCACTCGACGTGGAATGGTTTTGATCCGGGTGCGCGGATGCGGTCGCCATACCCAAAGCATTCGCATATCTGAATGGCGCCTTGGCTTTTCGGCTCGCTCAACGCAACGCGCTGTGCCGTCAGCCGGGGTCGACCGCCCTGATGGCGGCGGCCGGCCGGTTTAAGGTGACTGTGCCGAGTCGCAGCGTCGGGACAGGAGAACACCGTGCCATTGCCGACAGACCAGAACCTCTTGAACCTCAGCGAGAAGATCCTGGCCACCTTCGCCCAGATCTTCGGCGACCATCCCGGGATTCGCCCGGCGCATGGCAAGGGCACCTTGCTGACTGGGACCTTCACGCCCACTGCGGCGGCAGCCGACCTGTCGATCGCCCAACATTTTCAGCAGGCGTCGACGCCGGTCCTCGTCCGGTTTTCGGACTCGACCGGGCTCCCGAACATTCCCGACAGCGATCCCAACAGTCTGCCCAAGGGCATCGCGGTCCGATTCGTTCTTGCCGAGCACGTGCACACCGATGTCATCGCCCATTCAATCGATGGTTTCCCCACCCGCACCGGAGAAGAATTCCTCGAATTGCTCCGCGCGCAGACAGCCAGTGACCCGGCCAATCTGGCGGGCTCGCCGTTGGAGGCCTTCCTCGGTTCGCACCCGGCGGCGTTGCGCTTCGTGCAGACACCCAAGCCCTTCCCGGCCAGCTTCGCGCAGGAATCGTTCTTCGGCGTGAACGCGTTCAAGTTCACCAATGCGTCCGGCCAGAACAGATTCGGGCGCTACCGCGTCATCCCGGAAGCGGGGACCGGCTACCTCGATGACTCGGTAGTGCAGACCAAGGACGGCGATTACTTGTTCACCGAGATCGCCCAGCGCGTTGCGGCCGAACCGGTGCGCTTCACCCTGGCGGTGCAACTCGCCGCCGACGGTGATGTGGTCGGCGACGCCACCGTCCACTGGCCCTCGGACCGAGAAGTCCGGGAGCTGGGCACCGTTGAGTTGACTAGCCCGGTCACCGACAATGCCGTCGAGCAGAAGCAGGTCATCTTCGACCCCATACCGCGGCTGGCAGGAATCGAGCCATCCGACGACCCGCTGCTTGAGCTACGCGCCGCGGTCTACCTGATCAGCGGGCGCAAGCGCCGCACAGCGTAGTCACCGGGAATGAGGTTTGTCGTAGCCGAGTTCGCATAGGTGATGAAGTTTCTGCTGATCACGCTGATTACCCATGTTCCAGACCCCCTGACGGGCGAGAAGAAAAGTCCCGCCGATCGGTTGCGAGACGTCCTGGACAAGGCCGTGCTCGCCGAAGAATTGGGTTTCGACGGCTTCGCGGTTGGCGAGCGTCACGAGGACCCGTTCATCTCCTCGTCCCCACCGGTGGTGCTGAGCAACATCGCGGCGCGCACATCGACGATCGGGCTGTTCACGGGTGTGACGACGTTAAGCCTCCTCGACCCGGTCCGCGCTTTCGAGGATTATTCGACGCTGGACAACCTGTCCGGTGGCCGGCTGGAACTGATCATCGGCAAAGGCAACGGCGCGGCGCAGGCCGAGTTGTTTCACGTGACCACCGACGATCAATGGGACCGCAATCGCGAAGGCTACGAGCTGTTCCGGCTGCTGTGGGAGAACGAAAACGTGACCTGGTCCGGTCGGTTCCGGCCGCCGTTGGTCAACGCCAAGACCCTTCCCCGGCCGTTGCAGAGCCGAATTCGCATCTGGCATGGCAGCGCCACCAGTACGGATTCGGTCGACCTCGCTGCTCGTCACGGCGACCCGATCTTCTCCGCGAACGTCAGCCATCCCATCGAGCCTTACGCGGCGCTGGTTCGTCACTACCGGGAGCGATGGGAGTTCTACGGTCACCGGCCCCAGGACGCATTGGTGGGCGCCGGAACCGCGGGGTTTTACGTCGCGCCGACGTCGCAGGAGGCGATCGCCACCTACCGGCCGATGATCGAGGCCCGCCTCGCGCTGCAGCGCCGCGGCGGGTTTCCTATGGTGTTTGAGTCGGCCGAGGATTTCGTCGCGCGAAGCTCTGCGTTGATAGGTAGTCCCGAGCAGGTGATCGACAAGGTGGGGCGCTATCACCAGCAGCTCGGACACGAGGTGATGCACCTGAGCGCAGATGCCGACGGTGTGACGGTCAGCCAACAGCGGCGCAGTCACGAACTGTTTCAGTCCGACGTGGCCCCCGTTCTGCGCGACCGCATTCCGAGTCGGCCGCTCAACGCTCAGTTGGAACGGCTAAAGGTCAAAAGCTGAGCACCACAACGCATCTTACTTCCATGCGAAGACCGGTTGCTCCAGCTCGTCAACCGGGTCGTGGCGTCCCTCCAGACATAGCCAGCGCAGCTGCAGCAGCACGGCACCGGTCGGTGCGTGGATGAGGTCGTTTCCCAACGGTATTTGCACGACCGGTCGTGGGCTCTCCGGAATGGTGATGAATCGCGGCGAGTCCGCGCGTTGCAGTTGGTGCAGCCCCACCCGGTATACCGCCACGACCTCGTCGGGCGCCGGATGCGGGTCAAGCCGTCCGCCTCCCCAGATCACCACCGGGGTGATGACGTATCCGGAGCGGGTTGGATAGTCATCGAGCAGACCCAGAACGGTCGGGTCGACCAACTTGGTGCCGACCTCCTCGTCCAGCTCCCGCAGCGCCGCGTCGACCGCGCTCTCCCCCGGATCAAGTCGACCGCCCGGAAGTGCCCACTGCGCGGCGTGCGACCTGAGGCGAGAGGTTCTGCGGCACAACAGGAAAGCAGCACCGCCGGACACGTCGACCATGCGGCCGTCGAGGCCGGCCTCCGGGATCGGGCGCCCGGCGATCCAGTCGTCCACCGGTGCCGGGTCTATTCGGTCCTCCCCGACTTCGGAGTCGACCAGCACCACCGCGACGGCCGCATGCCGCTTTGTCGGGTCGGCCACGACGCGACGGTCATGACCCGCCAAATGGTCCCGGACCTGCTCGCGCAGCACCTCGTCATAGCGGACGGTCATCTCCCGAGCCTAAGCCGGGCGGCCCCAGGCCCCCGACGACCGGTCTTGCGACTGTGACCTATCGAACTCGCTCAGCGATATCCCACCAGGGATCATCTAGGTATAGCTTGCTATATCCAGCGGCCGGTGATCGAGCGTTCCCGTCTTCACCGGATACGGGCTCAGTGGAGGCGCCTTCCTTGGCACCGAAGCCGCAAGCTCGCTCGTGCTTTACGCGGGCAAGATGGCGACCTTCGGCCAGTTCGGGTTCCTTAATCAGATGGTTCTGCTGCGTGGTTTCGCGATCGGAACGGCCCTCATGATCGGCCCCCTTTTTGGCCCGCTCGCTGGTGCACCGCGTTCGCCCGCACACCTATGCCCTGTTGATCGACCTGGTCCTGGTGGCTGCCGCTGCCGGGATGTTCATCGCAGCGCGGGCCCATCGAGTTTCGATGGCGGATTGACTGGGTCCGCCGGCGTGCGACACGATGGCGCAACCCGTTGCGGTCAGGGGAGGTTGCGAGTCTGAATGGCTGACATCACCATGTTGATCCTCGCCGACCATGACTGGTTCCGCGAACAATTCGCCAAGCTCGATGACTTGCAGGCCCAAACGCCGGTCAACCGGCGCGCACTCGAACGGGTGTGGCGTCCGCTCGCCGACAAACTCGACGTGCACGCCTACATCGAGGAAATGATCTTCTACCCCCAACTACTGAAGCGGGGCGCCGACGACCCGGAGGGCGAAACGCTCGATGCGATCGGTGACCACAACGACATTCGCGACGGCGTGCGCGATGCGAACGCCGTCGAGATAGCCAGCGACGAGTGGTGGGCGGCGGTCGGTCGAACTCGGCTGGCTAATGACGACCATATGGGCGAGGAAGAACGGGAAGGGCTGGCGGACTTCCGTCGCCACGCCCCGATCGGCCTCCGCGAAGCGCTGGGGCGCCAATACCGCGAGTTCATGGCGCAGCACACAACGACTAGGGGCTTGACGATCGTCGACCGCGATCCGAAAGCCTATGTCGAGGAACTGGAGAACGGCTCGTCGTCGCAGCGGACGGACTTCTCGCTGGGCATCGGCAGCCTGAAAGGCAAATGAAGGCCGAGCTGTTCAGCGGCCTCGCCCAGTTTTACGGATACGCAGGCTGATTCGTCGCCTGCGCACGAGTCAGTTCTAGCTGGGCGGTTTAGGCGTGGCCGGAGCCGCAGCCGACGCCCGGAAGACATCCGGTGCCGCCCGGCACTCCGCCCGGACCCGCGAACTGGCCACCGGAGCCGCAACCGACACCCGGGACACAGCCCTGTCCACCAGGACCGCCACCGGGGCCATTGTTTTGGCCGCCGGAGCCACAGTTGCCGCTCTGGTCGCAGCCACTGCCACCCGGGTCTTGCTTGAAGACAGAGTGGGTGGGGGCACCACTGATCGGGCCGGCGTAGGCCTCAGCGGCTGCCACAGGCATCACAGCAATCGCTGCAGCAACAGCTCCACCAACGACCAGCGTTTTGAGGGGATTCAGTTTCGCTATCATGCTCGGCTAACTACCCACTTCCACACGCGTCCAAAACCTTGCGAACGAATTTTTGCTGACGCTGGAGAAATTTTTGCTGACGCTGGAGATCAGTCCCGGTGGTTGGTGATGTTGATCAGATTTCCGTCGGGTGCCCGCACGAAAAATCGCCGCAGAACCCCTCGCTCGGTTGTCAGTGCATGCACGATCTCGTAGCCCAGTTCCCGAGCTTCTGCATATGCGCCGTCGACGTTATCGATGCAGACCGAAATGACCGAATCCTCGGGCGCGGTTGCCTCATTGGTGACGAGCTGCAGCCTCGCCCCGGCGTCGGCCGAGGCGTACCGGGCGACCAGCCCATGTTGAACTCTTCGTTGGTCAGCCCCAGGTAGTCGGTGTAGAAGCCTTTGGCTGCCTCGATGTCCGGGACGCGAAGGTTGGCAAAAATTGTCGTAGCTTGCATGGGTATCTCCTTGCGGCGTGGTCATCCACGATTTTCCACGCCGGCGCCCCTGCATCGGATCAGAGGCCGATTACGCTGGCCCCGTGAGCGTCCAGCGGGTACCCGGCGGCGTCGTGCACAAGCTGCCCACGGACCTGCGCGAGGCATTGATCGCCAACTCCACAGCACTCGCTGCCTGGAAGGACATCACCCCGTTGGCACGCAACGAGTTCATCTGCTGGGTCGACGACGCCAAGCAGGAGACCACCCGAAAGCGCCGCATTCGCCGGACCCAGGAGGAGCTCGAAGAGGGCTTGCGCCGCCCCTGCTGCTGGCCGGGGTGCAAGCATCGCGAACGCACCGGTAAATAACGCCTCGAATCAACCCCTTTACCCGCGGGCGATCCAGTACTACGCTCTGTGGTACTACGTTGCATAGTAGATCCTCGGCTCGCCGCAGAGCAGCGGTTTTGGCCGTGAGGGGATGGTGACCATGAGCCTCCGGCCAGCGGATACCGTAGCGCGCCCAGCCCAAGATGTTGATGCGCGTTATCACCCGTCGGCTGCAGTGCGGCGCCAGCTCAACAAGGTCTTCCCGACGCACTGGTCGTTCCTGCTCGGCGAGATCGCGCTGTACAGCTTCATCGTGCTGGTGATCACCGGCGTCTATCTGACGCTGTTTTTCGATCCGTCGATGACCGAGGTCACCTACCACGGGGTGTACCAGCCGCTGCGCGGTCTGGAGATGTCAAAGGCCTACGAGTCGGCGCTCAACATCACCTTCGAAGTGCGCGGCGGTCTGTTCGTGCGCCAAGTCCACCACTGGGCCGCGCTGATGTTCGCCGCCGCGATCATGGTGCACCTGGCCCGCGTCTTCTTCACCGGCGCGTTCCGCCGGCCGCGAGAAGCCAACTGGGTCATCGGTTCGCTGCTGCTGATCCTGGCGATGTTCGAGGGCTACTTCGGTTACTCGCTGCCCGACGACCTGCTGTCCGGCATCGGGCTGCGGGCCGCGCTGTCGTCAATCATGCTGGGATTCCCGGTGGTCGGCACCTGGCTGCACTGGGCATTCTTTGGCGGCGACTTCCCCGGCACCACCTTGATCCCCCGGCTCTATGCTTTGCATATTTTGTTGCTGCCGGGGATCATCTTGGCGTTGATCGGCGCGCACCTGGCAATGGTGTGGTTCCAGAAGCACACCCAGTTCCCCGGCCCCGGCCGCACCGAACACAACGTCGTCGGCGTGCGGGTGATGCCGGTGTTCGCCGTCAAATCCGGCGCCTTCTTCGCGCTGACCACCGCTGTTCTCGGCCTGATGGGTGGCCTGCTACAGATCAACCCGATCTGGAACCTCGGCCCCTACAGGCCATCTCACGTTTCGGCCGGCTCCCAGCCGGACTTCTACATGATGTGGACCGAAGGCTTGCAGCGACTGTGGCCGGCCTGGGAGTTCTACATCGGCCACCACACCGTGCCGGCGGCGGTCGGTGCCGCGCTGATCATGGGCATCGTCTTGACCCTGCTGACCATCTATCCGTTCCTGGAGAAGCGCTTCAGCGGCGACTACGCCCACCACAACCTGCTGCAGCGCCCGCGCGACGTTCCGGTGCGCACCTCGATCGGCGCGATGGCCATCGCCTTCTACTTGGTGCTCACACTCGGGGCGATGAACGACATCATCGCGTTTAAGTTCCATATCTCGCTCAACGCGACCACCTGGATTGGGCGCATCGGCATGATCGTGCTGCCACCGATCGTCTACTTCATCACCTACCGGTGGTGTGTCGGCCTGCAGCGCAGCGACCGCGCCGTGCTCGAACATGGCATCGAGACAGGCATTCTCAAGCGCCTGCCGCACGGCGCCTACGTCG
>DASQRI010000590.1:0-11814 GCA_035642975.1 Mycobacterium sp. | reverse complement strand
CCGAAGAAGCCGAATCGGCCGAGGTTGATTTTGGCGAGCTGAGGTTCGGTCATTGATGCTGCAACCCGCGCCCCACGGGCGTCTATTCCCGAATGTCGCCGGCGTTCGGATGCAGCGCAGTTTGCGCGACGGCAGTCCATCGCCAAATATTTGTTCGACGCGGCGCGGCGCGTTCCGACGCTTTCGTTGACTATCGCCGAACCGGCCCTCTAATCTAATCTGGAACAGATATTTGGTCGGCAGTTTTGGGCGGTGCGGAGGTTGTTGGTGGCCGAAGGCGCTGATGCCGACCGGTTGCAAAGCCTCGGCATGTTGGCGTCCGCGATGGCCGGGCGCCCCGTGGCGGTCGCCGCACAGCGGCCGGGTGACCCACCGTGGACCGATGGCCACACGGTTTTCATCGACAGCCCGCTGACCACTCGCGCCAACCTGACGGCCATCGCCGTGCAGGCGTCGATGATCGCGGCGGGCAGCCTCGATCGCGACATTGTGCGTCCGCTCGCCCGACACCCCCGGCTGGCCAGGCGCTATGTGGCCGTCGAAGGACACCGCGCCCTGCTCGCCAACGCCGGCGTGCTCCCGAGGGCGTTGGCCTCGGTGGCCGACACCGCCGTCGCAAGCCGCAGCGGGTCGCCGGCCGACTCGCTGAGCCTGGCGTCCGGCAGGGCAGCGATCGACGATCCGCCGCCCGAGTTCGGCGTCATCCGCGCCGGCAAGGTGCTGGCAGCCTGCGCTCGAGCGGCCAGACAAACCGAGCAGGAGAAGCCGGAACACGTTCCGCGCAGCCAGCGAAAGCGGGAGTTGGCCGAACTGGATGGCGGCGAGGTCGATGACAGCGATGACCCTGACCTGTTCACCAGCCCGGTCGGCGGCGGCGGTTTCATCGGCAAGTGGCTGAAGAAGATGCTGTCGTCGGCGCGCAAGACCGGTAGCGGTGGTGGACCGCCCGGAGCGGGCACCCCGACACATCGCGCCAGCGCGGCGATCCGTGGCGCGCACGCGGTGTCGTCGCTGGCCTCTTCGGCGAGCGAGGAGGCCATCGATCACGCGGCCGATGTCAGCTCGCGCGGGGTGAGGTATCCCGAATGGGATTTCAACCGCAAGAGCTACCGACCACAGTGGTGCACCGTGCTCGAAATCGAGCCTGAGATCAAGGAATCGGCGAACCAGGCGATCGACGACGCCATCGGCTTGCGGCGTCCGCTGGCCCGGCTCGGCATGGGCTTGCACCGCCGACACCGCCAGCCGCAGGGCGACGACATCGACATCGATGCCGCGGTCGAAGCACACGTCGAAGTGATGGCCGGGTCGGTGCCCGACGAGGCGGTCTACCTCGACAGCCTGCGGCGCCGACGTGACTTGTCGGTGCTTCTGCTGCTGGACATCTCAGGGTCGGCGGCCGAAGCCGGTACGGTCGGGCGAACCGTGCACGAACAACAGCGGATGGTGGTCGCCAACCTCACCGTCGCATTGCACGACCTGGGCGACCGCGTGGCGCTCTACGCGTATTACTCGCAGGGCCGGGGCGCGGTAAGCCTGGTGCCCGTCAAGCGATTCGACGATCACCTCGACACCCGAGTGATCAGGCGGCTGAACAGCTTGGAACCCGGCGCCTATTCGCGACTGGGTGCGGCGATCCGCCATGGATCGGCGGTGCTGGAGGCACGAGGGGGAACGTCGCGGCGACTGCTGGTGGTGGCGTCCGACGGGCTGGCATACGACCACCACTACGAGCGCGCCTACGGTGCGGCGGATGCGCGCCGTGCGTTGACCGAGGCGCGCCGCCGCGGCACCGGCTGCGTATGCCTGACGATCGGTGCGGGCACCGACGTGGAATCGCTACGCAGAGTCTTCGGCAGTACGGCCCACGCGAGCATTGCCCGCCCCGATCAACTCGCGAGTGTGATTGGGCCGCTGTTCCGTTCAGCGATCCGCTCGGCGGAAAGGCGGAGGCGCGGGTCATGACGGACTGCCTCAGTGGTGTTCTTGAAACTAACATCTGTTCCATTTACGCTCCATTGACCGCAACGCAGCGGCTGGCGGAAGGGTAGTAATGGCCGACGAGCCCGTGCTTACTCACCAGAACGGTGCGATCCCTGCCGCAGACGCGACACGCCCTTTCTATAAGGCCATCGGTGACGAGGAAGCGGTTTTCAAGGCGGCCTACCGCCAAGGGCTGTCCCTGGTCCTGAAGGGGCCGACCGGCTGTGGCAAGACCCGCTTCGTCGAGGCGATGGCCCACGACCTGGGCCGACCGTTGATCACCGTTGCCTGTCACGACGACCTCACGACGGCCGATCTGGTTGGTCGGTACCTGCTGCGCGGTGGTGAGACGGTTTGGGTCGACGGACCGCTCACCCGCGCGGTGCGCGAGGGCGCGATTTGTTACCTCGACGAGGTGGTGGAGGCTCGGCAGGACACCACGGTCGTGCTGCACCCGCTTGCGGACTATCGGCGCCAACTGCTCATCGAGCGGCTCGGATTGACATTGAATGCGGCTCCCGGATTCGGTCTGGTGGTGTCGTACAACCCCGGCTACCAGAGCGTGCTGAAGGATCTCAAGGATTCGACGCGTCAGCGGATGGTCGCCATCGAATTCGGTTTTCCGGCACCCGAAGTCGAAGAGGGGATCGTCAGGCACGAAGCGGGCGTGGATCCCGGCACGGCGGCCGATCTGGTGCGATTCGGGCAAGCGGTCCGTCGGCTGGAAGCCGGTGGGCTGCGCGAGGTCGCGTCCACCCGCGTGCTGATCGCGGCGGCCCGGCTGATCGCCGAGGGCCTGACGATGCGCGCGGCGGCCGAGGCCGCGATCGCCGGCCCGCTCACTGACGATGCTGCGGTGAGCCGGAGCCTCAAGGAGATGATCGGCGTCTACCTGGCCGACCCAGCCCGGCCCGATGATTGACGGCGCTGAGCGGCGCCGCTAGGGTCTGAACAAATATTAGGTCGACCAAGCGGACGAGCGCGGTGGGCGCATCCCATTGGAGGTCACATGTCCTACGAGAGCACCGCTGAGCCGATCAAGGTCGGCTACCTGATGGACTTCACCTTGCCGCCGATGTTCCCCGAAGAGATGAAGGCCGACTTCACGCAGTGCTTTGACATCGTGTTCGACGAGGCGGTGCAGCAGGGCCTGCTGGACCGGCCGGTCCAGATGGTCTATCGCGAAGTTGAGGGCTTGCCCAAGGGTTCGGTGAAGGCGGTGATCGACGCTTTCGGGGAACTGGTCGACGAGGGTTGCCTCGCGGTGTTCGGGCCGCACATCACCGACAACTGTGTACCGACCCGCGACGCGATCGAGGAGCGGTTCAAGGTACCGGCGCTCAGCGTCACCGGGACCGATGACTGGCTGGGCGAGTGGACGTTCGCTTTCCCGCAGGGGTCTATGACCGATGAGCCGATCTTCCTCACCGACCTCGTCGCCAAGCGTGGCCTCAGTGAGATCGGAGTGCTCGTCGAGCAGAACCTGATCGGCGAAAGCTACCTGAAGAACCTGCGAAGTGCGTGTCGGCGCAAGGGTATCCGCATCGTCGCGGAGGCGGCGATCGCGCAAACCGCTCAGGACATCGACGAGGCCGTCCGCACACTGCATGAAGCCAAGGCCGAGGCGATCGTGCACCTCGGGTTCGGTTTCGGCATCGTGTTCATCAACCCGGCGCTGGAGGCGGTCAGCTGGGATCCGCCGAGATTCACGACCACGGCATTCCAAAACGCATGGGTCAACCCGATCATGTGGAACGCGTTCATGGGATGGGTTGGTGTCGACCAGTACGACGAGGCGAACCCACTCGGCCAAGACTTCCTCGACAGCTACGCGAAGCGGTACGGCGGCCGTCGCCCCGAATATTGCGTGCCGCCGGTCAACCACGACGTCGCCGCGACGTTGGTGCGGGCATTCAGCGACGCCCACCCCCTTAGCCCGCGCGGAGTCAAAGAGGCGTTGGAGCGGGTGAAGATGATGCCCGCCGCCGCGGGCGCCCCCGGTACTCGGGTGTCGTTCGGGAAGTGGACCCGCCGCGCCTGGATGGGTGCCGGCTACCTGGTGGCCCGAACCCTGGATGCCGACGGCGTCAACTCGCACCTGGTCGACCGCTTCGGAGCGGAAGGGTGACGAAATGAGTACCGACCAATCCACACCGCTTGCCGCGGACAAGGAACCGGCCTCCCCGCAACGAGGCGAGAAGCGCGGCTGGGGCGGTTGGATCGCCGGCGCCGCCCTGGCGGCCTTCGCCTTGTTCTTCATCGCGAACTGTCGTGTCGCCCTTGACCCGCGCGTCGCCAACCCGAACGTGCATGGCCGGCCGCGCCCGGTCAGGTTCCTGTTCGGGTTGGACTACATCACGTTCCTGCACATCTCCACCGTGATCATGCTGCTGGTGCTGCTCGTCGTGTTCATCCGGGGCTGGCGTCGCAATCCGGGCAGTCCGGTGATGCTGATGTTCTTGTGCACCACGCTGATCGTGTGGCAGGACCCGATCATGAACTGGTCCCCGTTCGCCGTCTACAACCCCGACCTCATCCACTGGCCGGAGTCATGGCCGCTGGTGTCGCTGTCGCCGACCGTTGAGCCGTTCGTCGTATTCGGCTATGTCACTTTCTATTTCGGTCCTTACTTCCCGGCGGTGTGGATCCTGCGCAAACTGCAGGCCAAATACGGGCCCACCTCGTACGTGTCGCGACACCCACTGGTCAGCTTGGGGCTGATCACACTGGTGATCGGCTTCATTTTCGACGCGTGGCTGGAGATCCAACTTGTACACGCCGGCATGTACATCTACTCGCAGGTAATCCCGTGGGGCTCGGTCTTCACCGGCACCACCTTCCAGTTCCCGCTGATCTGGGAGTCGTTCTCGGTCTGCTTTGTGATGGTGCCGGCGGCGATTCTCTGCTATCGCGACGACACCGGTAAATCGGTCGCTGAGAAGCTCGCCGCTAAGGCCAAGATTTTCCCGACGCGACCGGTGCTGGGCACTTTCCTGGTGATGTTCGCCATCATCAACGTGTCCTACTTTGCTTACGGCGCATGGTTCGCCGTCATCAAGGTCACCCATGCGGCCACCTCAGTCGCCTGCCCGTGGCCTTACCCCGAAGCCAAAGTGTATGACCCGCAGGGGTATTACGAGAAGGCTGGCGCCCAAGGTCCGTACTCGGTCGGCATCTGGTCGACCTGGGCGAGCGGCGAACCCAACGGGCGGCCCCAGGTCCAACCGCCGCCGCCCGGTCAAGGCGCCTGCGCGAGCAAGAATGGGTGAGCCTCGCAGCGTCGTGATCACCGGCGCTTCTCGTGGCCTCGGTTTCGCTTCGACCGTGCGCCTTTACCGCGAGGGGTGGCGCGTGGTCGCGGCCATGCGCGCACCCGACCGGGGAATGGCGCTGCTGCGCGATGCGACCGGAGCCCACGAGGACGACGAGCGACTGATCGGCGTGCAGCTCGACCTCACGGATGCGGGGTCGATCTCCGCGGCGGCCAAGGCCATCGAAGAAGCCGTGGGCGCACCTTACGCGCTGGTGCACAACGCGGGGATCTCTGCCGCCGGAATGGTGGAAGAGACCGATATGGCGTTGTGGCAGAAGATGTTCGCCACCAGCGTTCTGGGCCCCGTCGAGCTCACCCAGGCTCTGCTGCCGTCGATGCGGGCGGCGGGCGAGGGGCGCATCGTGCTGGTGTCCAGCGCGGCCGGGGTGCGCGGTCAGCCGGCCACCGCGCCGTACTCCGCGGCCAAGGGGGCGTTGGAGCGGTGGGGGGAGTCGATGGCGTGTGAGATCGCGCCGTTCGGTATCGGCGTCACCGTGTTGGTGGCCGGCACCTACGACACCGACATCATCACCGACGCGGGCACCACCGATGATCGTGATTTCGAGGGCCCGTATGCGCGGTTGCACAACACGATGAACACCCGGGGACGGTTCGCCGTCAGCTTCGCTCGTTCTCCGGAAAGCTTCACCGACGGAGTGGTCAGGGCATTACGGGACACCGGGTCGTTTCGGCGGCGCGGGGTGGGGCCGGATGCGTCAATGCTCCTGGTGTCCAACAGAATCCTGCCGGCCTCGGGAATGCATCATGTGTCCCGGATCGTATTGGGGATTCCCAGATACGGCGCGATGCGGGACGGCGCGTGGCCGTTGACCGGTGCTCAAAAAGCGATGTTGTTCGCGACGAAAGTCGTTACGCAGCCAGTGTTGCAACGCCTCGCGACGATGGCGGCCAAGCGCCGCAAAGGAAATGGGGAATAGGGATGGAACAGCTTTTCGACGACCTCCAGGATTTCGGCGCTTTCGACGATGCGATATCCGGTGACGTGCGTGACCCGTACACCGAGCTGGCGCGGCTGCGTCACGAGGAGCCGGTGCAGCGACTCGAGACGTCGGGAGCGCTTCCGCACGAGGAATCGCTGCCGATGTTCATCGTGTACCGCCACGAGGACATCCAACAGATGCTGCGCGACAACGAGACGTATTCCTCAGCGGCCGTCATCGCGGCGTTCGGCCCCGTGCTGGGCGAAGGCGTGATGTTGGGTATGGATGAGCCGACCCACGGCCGGCTGCGTTCGTTGATATCGAAGGCGTTCTCGCAGAAGTCCTTAGCGCGGTGGGAAGACGAGCTGGTCGGCCGGGTGGCCAACGGCCTGATCGACAAGTTTGCGCCCAACGGCAAGGCGGATCTGGTCAAGGAGTTCACCTTCGACTACCCCAGCCAGATCATCGCGGGCCTGCTGGGCTTGCCGGAGAAGGATTACCCGCAGTTCCAGCGGTGGTCGATTTCGCTGCTGAGCTGGCTGATGAACCCGGAGCGGGGGCTGGCAGCCTCGGCCGCTCTGTGCGACTACTTCGCCCCGATCCTCGCGGCCCGTCGCGCCGAGCCCAAGGAGGACTTGATCAGCGCGCTCGCAGCGGCCGAGATCGACGGGGAGAAGCTCGCCGACGAGGAGATCTTCTCGTTCCTGCGGCTGCTGCTGCCCGCCGGCGTGGAGACCACCTACCGGTCGTTGGGCAGCTTGCTGTTCGGTCTGCTGTCGGACCCGGAGCAGTTGGATGCGATTCGCGCGGACCGCTCGCTGCTGCCGCAGGCGATCGAGGAGGGTGTGCGGTGGGAGCCCCCGCTGCTGACCATCACCCGGGTGACCACCCGCGACACCGAACTCGGCGGAGTCAAGATCCCGGCCGGCTGCACCGTGATGCCGATGCTGGGTTCGGCGAACCGGCAGGAGGATCGCTACCCCGACGCCGACACGTTCGACATTCACCGGCAGGCCAAGGCGAATCTGGGCTGGGGTCACGGCGTCCACGTCTGCCTCGGCATGCACCTGGCGCGGCTGGAAATGCGCACGGCGGTCAACCTGCTGCTGGATCGGCTGCCCAACCTGAGGCTGGACCCCGACGCCGACGACCCGCACATCCGCGGGCAGGTGTTCCGGTCGCCGACGTCGCTGCCGGTGCTTTTCGACCCGCAATAGATCAGTGATATTGCCGGCGGCGGCTGCGATGGCCCGTACTGTCGTAGCTGAGCGTTCGCTCAACTTTCCGCTCAGGAGGGACGACGCGATTGACCGGGCCACTGCGAGACATCCGGGAATTCCTGGGTGACGCCGACGCCTACCGAGACGAGCTGTTCCGGCGCTGGACGGGGCTGCTGAGCTACCGCTACATCGGGCGCAATCATTCGTCGATGAACGTCGGCGACAGCGACGACACCGTCGTCATCCGTCGCGACATGCGCAACGAGGCGGGCGGAATCATGTTGGCGCCGTTGGCGATAGCCTCACCCGAAGGCTGCCAGACCGACATGGTCGCGGTGCCCAACCCGGTGATCGCCTCGGTGCAGATCGTCGACCCCGGATACGACGTGACAAGGGTCGAGATCGTCGACTCCGGCAACGTGCACCAGGGTCGGATGATGGGCTACGGCCGATGCAAGATCGTCGACGCCGACAATCCCGACCGGGTCATCGCCTTCAACGAAGGACAGGGCGCCATCATCGGCGTCCCGCCGGAAGGCCTTGGCAAGATGGATGTTTCGGGCACCGAGCTGGTGATCGAGGACTCGCCCGATCTGCCGCCGCTGTGGAAGGCGTTCGGCGCATCCAGACGCCACGACGGGCACTGGGAGCTGCCGGCACTCAGCCTGGAACTTGCCTCGCCGGACGCGGCGCTGCACATCGGGCCGCAGCACGTGGTGTTGGAGACCGCCGCGATCGACCTGGCCGCCGCCGCGGTGGGAACCAGGAAACTGCAGGTCGTGAGCTGGCATGTGATGTTCATGTCGCGCGGCAAGGTCGGGCCGTTCCGGGTAGCGGGCACCGCACACCCCGGCGGCGCTGGCAAGGTCGGGGTGCGCATGCTGCTGCACGACGAAGGTAACGCCGACAAGGCGGTGACATCGGCAGCGGCGATCTTCGAGATCGTCGGCTAGTTCAAGGAGTGAATCATGGCCAAGGCCAAGGACGCTCGCCAATGGGCGCGTCACGCATTGCACGGCATCGGCGACTCGCTGTACACGCCGTTCAATGGGCGCGACGGCGACGACATCGACTGGGACGCGTACCGCACGCTGGTCCGGCACTGCGTGGGAACACTGCGCCACCCGATGCTCTGGGTAACAAGCGGTGTCGCGGAGTTCTGGTCGCTGACCATCGCAGAGCGAAAGAAGCTGTTGGAAGTCGCCATTGCGGAGGCGCGCGGCATCGACCCGGACGTGATCGTTCAGTCGTGCACCGCAGCGATGTCGGCCAAAGACTGCCTCGAGCTCACCCAGCATGCTCAGGACGCCGGTGCCGACATCGTCTACATCCAGACCCCGATGATGGAATTGCATGGCGGTGAAGGTGTTTTGAACTTTTTCTCTTACATTGCCGACCGCACCGACATCGCGCTGGGAATGTTCAACTCACCCAGCTCGGGATACGTGCTCTCCGCCCAAGAGGGCGCACGCATCGTCGAGGAGATTCCCGCGGTATGCGCCACCAAAGAGGGTTCGTTCCGGCCACACCAGAGCCGTTTCCTGCATCAGCTGGCACCGGATCTGGTCATCTGGGAATGCGACACGACGGTATACCGGGCCGGCTGGCTGAAGTCGGGCATCGTCGGCCCCGGACAGCTCGGCACCACCGGGTACCTGTTCGAGACACCGAAAAAGCGTGCCCTGTCGCAGTATTGGGATCTGGTCTGGAATGACAAGCTGGTCGAAGCGATGGACTACGCCCAGGAGTCGGGGCTCGACCAGTTCGAGCTCGACATGCGCGGCTGGTTCACCAGGTATCCCGGACGACCCGACTACTTCACCCACTGGGGCGGGGCGTTCAAATACGCCGCGTCGGTGATCGGGCTGCCGATCGGGTCATACCCGGAATCTCGGCCCCCACAGGCCAAATTGCCCGAACAGGCGCGCATCGATATTCGCGACGCGTATCGCCGATTCGGGCTCATCAGCGGCTAGCTCGACATTAGATCGGAGGACTCGGTATGACAGATGGCAAGCCGCTCAGCGGTATTCGCGTGTTAGAGGTCGCGGCGTGGACGTTTGTCCCGGCGGCCGGCGCGGTGCTCGCCGAATGGGGAGCAGACGTCATCAAGGTCGAACCGCGCGAGGGCGGCGATCCGCAGCGCGGCCTGGTCACCATGGGCCTTATTCCCGGCGGACCGACCGGCGTCAACTACATGATCGAAATGCCCAACCGCGGAAAGAAGTCGATCGGCATCGACTTGCTCACGCCGGGCGGACAAGAGGTCGTCCACGAACTGGCCAAGACCAGCGACGTGTTCCTGACCAGCTATCTGCCGAGCAGGCGCCAACGTTTCGGCATCGACATCGACCAGATCCGGGCCGTCAACCCCGACATCATCTACGTCCGCGGATCCGGCTACGGTCCCGACGGCGTCGACGCCGACAGGCCCGGCTATGACGGTGTGTCCTTCTGGTCGCGCGGCGGGATCGCCGACGCGCTGACCCGCGAGCTGCCTGAGCCGGTCATGCAAACCCCGGCGTTCGGCGACCTGATGGGCGGGCTGACCATCGCCGGCGGGATCGCGGCCGCGCTGTACAAGCGCAAGTCGACCGGGGAGACCTCGATCGTGGACGTCTCACTGCTCGGACTCGCGGCGTGGGCGATGAGCCCACAGGTGACCGCCGCGATGCTGTACGGCGGGGACCCGATCCCGACGTTCTCCCACCGCGAGATGCCCAACCCGTTGGTCGGCAACTACAAGACCAAAGACGACCGCTACATCACGCTGATGATGCTGCAGGGCGACAAGTTCTATCCGGAGTTCATGACGGTCATCGGCCGCGCGGACCTGATAACGGACCAGCGCTTCGCGGACGGACATTCCCGCTTCGAGAACCGCGGCGAGCTCATCGACATCATGGACGAGGAATTCGCCGCACGGACAGTCGATCAGTGGCGAGACGTCCTCAAGCCGCTGTCCGGCGCGTGGGCCGTCCTACAGAAACCCAGCGAGCTGCGCAACGATCCCGCCGTCGTCGCCAACGGTTACATCCCGACGGTGAACGCCATGAACGGGGCGCCCTACATCTTGCCGACCAACCCGGTCCAGTTCGACGGGCAGCACGTGCAGCCGACCGGCGCGCCCGAACACGGTCAGCACACCGAGGAGATCATGCTTGAAGCCGGCATCGACTGGGACAAGATCGAGCAGTACAAGCAGGACGGATCGGTGTTGTAAGCACCGGCCCGACAAGAACTAGCGCCGAGCTAGGCGGTGCGGCGGATGCTGCGCGTCCTACCGATTTCCCGCTTGAGCAGCAGATCGCGTTCGCTTTCCGACAGGCCGCCCCAAATTCCGTACGGCTCGCCGACATCGAGGGCGTGCGCCCGGCACTGCGCCATCACCGGGCAGCGCCGGCACATCTCCTTGGCCCGACGCTCACGCTGCAGCCGCGCGCGGCCGCGCTCGCCGTCCGGGTGGAAGAACACTGACGAATCCACCCCGCGGCAAAGGCCTCGTAATTGCCATTCCCAAATGTCGGCATTGGGACCTGGTAGTTGCTCCGGCTGTGGCATTGAAGTCCCTCTCTACACGCCCATGTTTCAGGCCAGTTTGCGGACAGGTAGGTCGTCAACTGAATCGAGCGCGTCCTCGGTGACTACTCGTCGGCTTAAAGGTAGGGGTGCTACGGAAATTTCGTCAACACGCTGTCTCGGCCGAATACTCAACTGTGGCTTGGGAATTTACCCCGAGTTCATCGACGCGGTGAGTTCGCTTGGCCAAGGAGTGCACGGCAACCCCCGAGTATGGGGGAATGTCCCAGCTCGCGACCGGATCAGACATCGAGCACAATAAATACGATCAACCTTAGATTTAATATCGGTGTAACTCAGAAACCATGAAATTTTAACTGGTATCCCGCAGTGATAGATATCTCTTGTGGCTCGTCTATCGAGTCCGACCTCAGCGTCACCGCCTTCGGCGACCGCCCGGGGCGCTGGCCGCTGCCAGCTGCGGCAACACCGCGCCAGCTGTGGCTGCGTGCGGTCGCCGCCGGGGGGCAGGGCCGCTACGGCAGCGCGTACGTGGACCTAGCGACGCTGCTGCGGGTCACGCCGTCGGGTCGGCTTGCCTCGCTGGCCCATAGCACCCAAGCCTCGTTTCTGCGCCAGCTGGGCTGGCACCGCCTGGCCCGTGGCTGGGACGGCCGTGCACTGGCGTTGGCCGGCGTGGATCCCGAGGCCAACGCCGACGCGTTAGTCGGGCTGGCAGCCGACGCGCTCGGCGTCGGGCGGCTGGCCGCCGCGGCGACGCTGCTCAGCCGCGCCGACCCGGTAGTGGCCGACGCGCAGCCGCACCGGCTGGTGGTGC
>DASQRI010000589.1:0-10377 GCA_035642975.1 Mycobacterium sp. | reverse complement strand
CTCGGCATCGACCGGGAGGCCGCGCAGCAGGGTGGCGAATGCCACCCCCCACAGCACAGCCGGTAGCCACGAGCCGGCCGCGATGCCAAAGTCGGCCCACGCCCGCCATTTCAAGTCATCGACTTTGCCGCGCCATTCGATTGACACCGCACGCACGATCATGCCGAACAGGATCGCCAGGAGCGGCAGATACAGGCTGGAGAATACGGCGGCGTACCAGCCGGGAAATGCGGCGAACATCGCTGCGCCGGCGGTGATCAACCAGACCTCATTGCCGTCCCAGACCGGCCCGATGGTGTTCAACGCCGCGCGACGGTGGGCTTCTGGTTCGCCGGTCCCGACGCGGGCGAACGGCTCCATCAACATGCCCACACCGAAGTCGAAGCCCTCCAGGATGAAAAACGCGAGGAACAGCATCCCGATGACGCCGAACCACAACTCTTGCAGTCCCACCGGTCAGCTCCTTTCCGTCAGCAGGCCTCAATACGCAAAAGACAGCGGCGCGACCTCGTCCGCACCGGTCGGTGTCGGCGGTGCCGGTTCCGCGTCGTGTTCCTGCGGCCCCTCGACGATGTAGCGCTTGAGCAGCCAGAACCAGATCACCGCAAGCACCGCGTAGACCGCGGTGAAAGTGACCAGCGAGGTCACGACGATGCCCGAGGCGTGGTGTGAGACCGCCTCGTGGACGGTGAATCGGACCCCCCGGTCGCCGGTCGGGTTGGGGACGACAATCCAGGGCTGACGGCCCATTTCGGTGAATACCCAGCCGGAAATATTAGCCAGGAACGGCGCTGGAATGGCCACCAGCGCCAGCCAGGAGAACCATCGCCGATCGGGGATCCGGCCACCACGGGTGAGCCACAACGCAATCACCGCGAAGAGTACTGGAATCGCCAGCAGCCCGATCATCGAGCGAAACGACCAGTAGGTAACGAACAGGTTGGGCCGGTAGTCGTTTGGACCGAACCGGTCTTGGTAGTCCTGCTGGATGTTGCGCACGCCCTGCAACGTGACGTCGTGGGTTCGGCCCTCCGCGAGGAACGGCAGCACGTAGGGCACCTCGATCACCCGGGTAATGCTGTCGCAGTTGTTGTGCGTGCCGACGGTCAGAATTGAGAAGTCCGGATCGGTTTCGGTGTTGCATAAGGATTCGGCCGAGGCCATTTTCATCGGCTGCTGCAGGAACATCAGCTTGCCCTGGTAATCACCGGTGAAGAACAAGCCGACCGTGGCAATCAACGCAATCCAGCATCCCAGGATGGCCGCCGGGCGGAACATCCTGCGAGCATCTGGCTCGCTGACGGGGCTGCCCGATGCAGGCTTACCGGAACGCACCAACCACCACGCACTGACGGCGGCGACGAATGTTGCAGCCGTCAGTAATGAACCGGCCACGGTATGTGAAAACGCCGCTCGTGCAGTGTTATTGCTAAGCAGCGCAACGATGCTGTGTAGCTCGGCGCGCCGGGTCATGGGATTGTAGCGTGCACCCACCGGATGCTGCATGAATGAGTTCGCCACGATGATGAAGAACGCGGATACGTTGACCGCGATCGCGACGATCCAAATGCATGCCAGGTGGACCAGCCGGGGGAGCCGGCTCCAGCCGAAGATCCACAATCCTATGAAGGTGGATTCGAAGAAGAACGCGGCCAAGCCTTCCATCGCAAGCGGAGCGCCGAACACATCGCCGACGAAGCGTGAGTACTCGCTCCAATTCATCCCGAACTGGAATTCCTGCACAATTCCGGTGGCCACCCCCAGCGCGAAGTTGATCAGAAAAAGCTTTCCGAAGAACTTGGTGAGCCGATACCACGCAACTTTGTCGGTGACCACCCACACCGTCTGCATGACGGCGATCAGCGGCGCCAGACCGATGGTGAGCGGCACGAAGATGAAGTGGTAGACGGTCGTGATACCGAACTGCCACCGCGAGACGTCGACGACATTCATCTGCTATCTCCCAGATAGCGGGGCTTGTTGCTACGACGCAGTGTAGTAGAAAGCTGCGGTCATCACCAGGAAATTGCCCAGCCGGTCACGACTCCGTCGGTCCGCCGGCCAGGGCGGTGTGCACCCGCTTGGAAGCGCTGCGGATACCGAACGACGAGATGATCTCGAAAACGCCGATGACGATCAACCAGATGGCGACGACGAGGGTCAGGATCTCGATGCTTTCCAACGGCGATCCGATCATCACAATGCCCGCCAGGAGGCTGACCACACCAATGAATATCTGCCAGCCGCGACCGGGCAGCGCGGGATCGCTGATGGCGGAGATCGACGTTGCCACACCGCGAAAGATGAAGCCGACGCCAATCCAGATGGCCAGTAAGAGAATCGCATAGCCTTCGCCGAAGTGCCGGAAGCACAAAACGGCCAACACCAGTGAGGCTGCGCCGCTGATGAACAACAGCACGCGGCCGCCGGCGGAGACATGCAGGCTGAACGCGAAGATTACTTGCGCGGCACCGGTAACCAGCAGGTAGATACCGAACAGCACAGCAGCGACGACGATCGAACGTCCAGGCAACAGGTAGACCAAGATCCCAAGGGTAAGCGCCAGGATCCCGGATACCAGGGTCGTCTTCCACAAATGCGGCAACAACTTTGGAGCGGCAGTGGTTTCCATTGTTGAATTTTCGCACAAACTGCTTTGCGGTGGGACGTTTGCGGGACGAGTCAGGCGCCGACCGCCTGTGGTGCCTCAGTACTCACGCCGCTGGAACCGGCATCCGGTTTCCGTCCGACGAGATACCAGGTGCGCATGAGGCCCTTCCCCTTGACCGCGACTGCACCCCGCTCCTGGAGCAGGAAATCTTCCTTCAGCCGCTGATAAACGTCCTCGGGCACTTGGATCCGACCTACGGAATCCGTGGACTCCATTCGGGACGCGACGTTGACCGCGTCGCCCCACACGTCGTAGAAGAATCGGCGCGAACCCACCACGCCGGCGACGACGGGACCGCTGGCCAGCCCGATGCGCAGCGGCAGCGCATCGCCTCGCGAATCCTTGAGTCCCGTTGCGACGGCGGCCATGTCGAGCGCGAGGGCAGCAAGCGCCTCGACGTGATCGGCCCGCGGCTGGGGGACTCCGCTGACCACCATGTAGGAGTCACCGCTGACCTTGATCTTCTCCAGTCCGTGCTTGTCCACCAGCGCGTCGAAGTCGCCGTAAAGGCGGTCCAGGAATCGGATCAGCTGGTCCGGCGCCATCTCACTGGCCCGCTCGGTGAATCCGGCGATATCGGCGAACAGGACTGAGGCGTCCTCGTACTTGTCGGCAATGACGTTGTGCGCCGGGTCTTTTAGTCGCTCAGCGACGCTGGACGGCAAAATGTTGGCCAGCAAGGCCTCGGACCGTTCGTATTCCAGTTCCATCGCCGCTTCGGCGCGAACGATTTCACGCACCGCGTACCACACGGTCGTCACGACCATCACGCAGCCCGAGATCGTCGTGACGACGAAGCTCAGCGACAAGGCCCAGGCCGGCTGGACCCCGGTGTCGCGGGGGACGAGGAACTGCAGCGTGATCACCAGCCCGGCGGCAATGGCCGCCAGGCTCGCCGCCAGGAAGATACGGTCAATCCCGAGCTGCAGTACGACGAGGCATGAGGCGACCAGGAAATAAAACTGCAACCCCGAGCCGGTGCCGACGAACCAGCAGATCGTGAAGATCGAAATGTAGGCCGTGCCGATGAAGGTCAGGGGTGCGACAAGCTCACCGAAGCGGTGCAGTAGCGGGACGATGGCGTAGATCGCGGCGCCGACGATGTTGATGGCCCCGGTCCACCACAGCTCGGGTGCCGCGAACAACTCGACCAGTCCGAAGCCTGCACTGACGAATACCGCCATCGACGTCGTGAGATGCAGGATGCGCCGGCGCCGCGCGATGCGGTCGGCATAGAGCTGGTTGCGGGCGCGCGGTTGCTCCCGCACTGCCGCTACGCAGTCCGGTGTTCGCCGCGGACCTGCTGGTTGCTGGGCGGAGCACCGCTTAGCCACCACAGCAAAAGCGTAATAGGCAAGCTCGAGTCTGCGAAACGCAGTGTGAACTCTTGGTGTGCCCTCGGTGAGATTCGAAGTCACACTGGACGGGCTCGATCCGTTTCCGCTGCCGGTTGTTTCAAGCTGCGTTGGCTCGACGAGAAAACGCCAGTTCAGAGCGTTGGGCATGCAGTGAAAGCTGTTGTCGAAACTACTGCGGACGCACTGCGGTCGTTGGGGTGGCTCGGGAGTGACTGTTGGCCCCGTTACTGGCGTCACATGTAAATCCGCTGGGCTACGGCTTACATTCGGGGGGCGGCGAATGGTGTGACTGATCGGAGACCTGACCTAGCGACTCCCCAGACCGGGTCGAGCCCCTCGTGGCCGAACTATCGCGGGGGATGCGAACAAAGGGAACTGACCATGTCAGAGCAAGAGCAAAACATCGAGCTCGTCAAGAAGGGCTATGAAGCCTTCGCCGCCGGTGACATCGACACGGTGATGAGCCTGTTCGACGAGAACATCGAGTGGGTCCAACCGGGCGACAGCGCGATCAGCGGTACCTATCACGGCAAACGTGAACTCGGCGAACTTGTCAGCCGGTTGGCCGAGAAGTCGACGACGGTCACGCCTCGCCACTTCTTCGCCGACGGTGACATGGTCGTCATGCTCGGCGAAACGACCGCCGACAACGAAACACGCGAAGCCGCGCAGGTGTTCACCCTCCGCAACGGCAAGATAGTACGGTCACAGGTTTACGGAGACACGGCGCTGCTCGAGCGCATATACGGCAAAAAGCAGGTCGCCACAGGGTAGTAGGTCAGCCCAGCACGACCTACCTATCCGACGACACATCACGCGTCGAAACAGAGTCGGCCCGTCATCGCTTCTTGGGTGGCGGGCCGACCGCTCTAAGCCACAAGACGGCTCACCCTGAACCGTTACGCGCACCCGTTCCCCGATGCCCTGGGACGGATTGCGGATGCTTTCGACGCGGGCGGCTGGAGTTACTGCTGACGGCTGCGCCACTCAAAGCCGTGCTGCCAGAGTGATAGCGGGGCTGCGCTGCGGACTTGGGTGCCCTCGGTGAGATTCGAACTCACACTGGACGGGTTTTGAATCCGTTTCCTCTGCCAGTTGGGATACGAGGGCTCGCAACCACGGCCTCCCACCATAGAGGATGGCGATTGTGACATGGACGTCACAACCCCGCGGTCGATGATCGGCGCGGTCCACGAGAGAATGTCGCTATGACCGGCCCCACGACCGACGTCGACGCCCCCACCCCGCACCGGGTTCTCATCGCCGAGGACGAGGCGCTCATCCGGCTCGACTTGGCCGAGATGCTGCGCGAAGAGGGCTACGAGATCGTCGGCGAGGCCGGTGACGGGCAGGAAGCCGTCGAGATGGCCGAACAGCTCGCGCCCGACCTGGTGATCATGGACGTCAAGATGCCGCGCCGCGACGGCATCGACGCCGCGTCGGAAATCGCCCGCAAGCGCATCGCACCGATTGTGGTGCTGACCGCGTTCAGCCAGCGCGACCTGGTCGAACGAGCTCGCGACGCCGGGGCGATGGCTTACCTGGTCAAACCGTTCACGATCTCGGATCTGATCCCGGCGATTGAAGTCGCGTTGAGCCGGTTCAGCGAGATCAGGGCACTGGAGCGCGAAGTCGAGACACTGTCCGACCGGCTGGAGACCCGCAAGCTCGTCGAACGGGCCAAAGGCCTGCTACAAGCCAATCAGGGCATGACCGAACCGGAAGCGTTCAAGTGGATCCAGCGTGCGGCAATGGACCGGCGCACCACGATGAAGCACGTCGCCGAGGTCGTCCTGGAGACCCTCGACGCCCCCAACGACGCGTCGTCGGGCTAGCGTCGGCTACCGCGAGCAGACGTAACGGCCCCCGACACGCCGCTGATTTGGGCGCTTTTGCGTCTGCTCGGCAACCGTTAGCGGGCGACGATCACCGACGAGCCGTGCCCGAACAGGCCCTGGTTCGCGGTGATTCCGGCTTTGGCCCCCTCGACCTGACGGCCGGTGGCCTGGCCGCGTAGCTGCCAGGACAGCTCGCAGACCTGCGCGATCGCCTGCGCCGGGATCGCCTCCCCGAAACAGGCCAGCCCACCCGACGCGTTGACCGGGATTTTTCCCCCGATGGTGGTGGCGCCGCTGCGCAGCAGCCCCTCAGCCTCGCCCTTGGGGCACAAACCCAGGTGCTCATACCAGTCGAGCTCCAAAGCGGTGGACAGGTCGTAGACCTCGGCCAAGCTGATGTCTTGCGGCCCGATACCGGCCTCGGCGTACGCAGCGTCGATGATCTGGTCCTTGAACACCCGATCCGGCGCGGCCACCACGGCGGTGGAATCCGTTGCAATGTCCGGCAATTCGGGCAGATGCTGAGGGTAACGCGGGGTGACCGTGCTGACAGCGCGCACCGACGGGACGCCGCTCAGCGAGCCGAGGTGTTCACGGGCGAACTTGGCGCTGGCCACGATCAGCGCGGCGGCGCCGTCGGAGGTGGCGCAGATGTCCAGCAGCCGTAGCGGGTCGGCCACCACCGGGCTGGCCAGCACATCTTCGACCGAGGTCTCCTTGCGGAAGCGGGCGTTGGGGTTCTGCAGGCCGTGGCGGGCGTTCTTGACCTTCACCTGCGCGAAGTCCTCGAGCGTGGCGCCGTAGAGGTCCATCCGTCGGCGCGCCAGCAGCGCGAAGTAGACGGGGTTGGTGGCGCCGATCAAATGGAACCGCTGCCAATCCGGGTCGTTCTTGCGCTCGCCGCCGACCGGGGCGAAAAAGCCTTTGGGCGTGGTGTCGGCACCGATCACCAGCGCAACATCACAGAAGCCGGCCAGGATCTGCGCGCGGGCGCTCTGCAGGGCCTGCGAGCCGCTGGCGCACGCCGCGTAGCTGGAGCTGACGGGCACGCCGTTCCAGCCCAGCTTCTGGGCGAACGTCGCCCCTGCGACGAAACCCGGATAGCCGTTGCGGATGGTGTCCGCGCCGGCCACCAACTGGATCTGCCGCCAGTCCAAGCCGGCCTCACCGAGGGCAGCACGTGCCGCGGCCACCCCGTATTCGGTGAAGTCGTTGCCCCATTTGCCCCATGGGTGCATCCCGGCGCCGAGGATGTACAGCGGCTCGGGCGTGCTCATGACGCGATCCTCCACGCGTAGACGATGCGTTCCACGCCGTCGTCGTCGACAAAGAGCGGCATGGTGGTCAGCTCCATCACCATGCCGACCTTCAGATCGGCCGCCAGGGTGCCCTCCACCACTTTTCCGAGCACGATCAGACCCTCGTCGGCCAACTCCACTGCGGCGACCGCGAACGGCTCGAACGGATCGGGCGAAGGGTAGGGCGGCGGTGGCGCATACCGGTTTTCGGTGTAGCTCCACAGCGTCCCGCGCCGCGACAAGGGCACTTGATCAAGCTGATCACCGTCGCAGCCGGGATTGGGGCAGTTGTTGGCGCGCGGCGGGAAAACATATGTCCCGCAGTGCGGACATTTGCTACCGACGAGGTGCGGCACACCGGCTTCATCGGCGAACCAGCCGTTGACTGCCGGTTCTTGGCGGGTAGCTGCTGGCATTGGGTTAGCGTACCGAGAACAACGACGAAACTGAAACGTGTTGCAGTTTCGCGGCCAGGGGTGCAGTGGCTACTCGAGGTCAGACCCAGTGCCTAGAGTTGAAGCCGTGAGCCCCGCGAGGACCGCAGCCAAGAAGACGGAAGCCGGCCAGGCCGCCGACGACAAGCCGACGTTGATGCTGCTGGACGGCAACTCGTTGGCGTTTCGCGCCTTCTACGCGCTGCCTGCCGAAAATTTCAAAACCCAGGGCGGGCTGACCACCAACGCGGTGTACGGGTTCACCGCCATGCTGATCAACCTGCTGCGCGACGAATCGCCCACCCATGTGGCCGCCGCCTTCGACGTGTCACGGCAGACCTTTCGCTCCGAGCGTTACCCGGAGTACAAGGCCAACCGGTCGTCGACTCCGGATGAGTTTCACGGCCAGATCGACGTCACCAAGGAAGTGCTTGCGGCGCTGGGCATTACGGTGCTCGCCGAGCCGGGCTTCGAAGCCGACGATTTGATCGCGACGTTGGCCACCCAGGCGGACAAAGAGGGCTACCGGGTCTTGGTGGTCACCGGGGATCGTGATTCGCTACAGCTGGTCAACGACGACGTGACCGTGCTGTATCCCCGCAAGGGCGTCAGCGAACTCACCCGATTCACCCCGGCCGCCGTCGAGGAGAAGTACGGGCTGACGCCCGCGCAGTACCCCGACTTCGCCGCGCTGCGCGGTGACCCGAGCGACAACTTGCCCGGCATCCCGGGCGTGGGTGAGAAGACGGCGACGAAATGGATCATCGAGTACGGCTCACTGCAGGCGCTGGTCGACGGCGTCGACTCGGTGCGCGGCAAGGTCGGTGACGCGCTGCGGGCCAACCTGGCCGGCGTCATACGCAACCGGGAGCTCACGGAACTGGTCCGCGACGTGCCGCTGGCGCAGACGCCGGACACGCTGCGGATGCAGCCGTGGGATCGCAACCAGATCCACCAGCTGTTCGACCAGCTGGAATTCCGGGTGCTGCGCGACCGGCTGTTCGAGACGCTGGCCGCGGTCGAACCCGAGGTCGACGAGGGATTCGACGTGCGCGGGGGAGCGCTGGAACCCGGCACGGTGGCCCAGTGGCTGGCCAAGCATGTCGCCGACGGGAGCCGGTCGGGGCTGGCGGTGGTGGGCACGCATCTGCCCTACGACGGCGACGCGACCGCGCTGGCCATCGCGGCGGCCGACGGCGACGGCGGCTACATCGACACCACGACCCTGACGCCCGACGACGATTCAGCGCTCGCGGCATGGCTCGCCGACCCCGAGAAGCCGAAGGCCCTGCACGAGGCCAAGTTGGCCATTCACGACCTCGCCGGACGCGGCTGGACGCTGAACGGGGTCAGCTCCGACACCGCGCTCGCCGCCTATCTGGTACGCCCGGGGCAGCGCAGCTTCACCCTGGACGACCTGTCGCTGCGCTATCTGCGCCGCGAGCTACGTGCGGAAACTTCTGAGCAACAACAGCTTTCACTCCTCGACGACGGCGACGGGGTCGATGACCAAGCCGTGCAGACAGCGGTGTTGCGCGCCCGCGCAGTGGTGGACCTGGCCGACGCGCTGGACGCCGAATTGGCCCGGATCGACTCCACGTCATTGCTGGCCGAGATGGAACTGCCGGTTCAACGGGTGCTGGCGGGCCTGGAGGCCGCGGGTATCGCCGTCGACTTGGACCAATTGACCACGCTGCAAAGCCAATTCGGTGACCAGATTCGCGACGCCGCCGAAGCGGCGTACGCGGTGATCGACAAGCAGATCAACCTCGGCTCGCCAAAACAGCTGCAGGTCGTGCTGTTCGACGAACTCGAAATGCCCAAGACCAAGCGGACGAAGACCGGTTACACCACCGACGCCGACGCGCTGCAATCGTTGTTCGACAAAACCGGGCACCCGTTCCTTCAGCATCTGCTCGCACACCGCGACGTCACCCGGCTGAAGGTGACCGTCGACGGATTGTTGAACTCGGTGGCCGGCGACGGTCGCATCCACACCACGTTCAACCAGACGATCGCGGCCACCGGCCGGCTCTCGTCGACCGAGCCCAACCTGCAGAACATTCCGATCCGCACCGACGCCGGCCGCCAGATCCGCGACGCGTTTGTTGTCGGCGACGGATACGCCGAGTTGATGACCGCCGACTACAGCCAGATCGAAATGCGGATCATGGCGCATCTGTCGAAAGATGAAGGCCTCATTGAAGCTTTCAATACCGGTGAGGATCTGCACTCGTTCGTCGCGTCGCGGGCATTCGGCGTGCCGATCGAGGAGGTGACCGGCGAACTGCGGCGCCGGGTCAAGGCGATGTCCTACGGGCTGGCCTACGGCTTGAGCGCCTACGGTCTGGCGGCTCAGCTGAAGATTTCCACCGAGGACGCCAAAGTCCAGATGGATCAGTACTTCGCGCGGTTCGGCGGGGTGCGAGATTACCTCTTGGACGTGGTCGAACAGGCCCGCAAAGACGGTTACACCTCGACGGTGCTGGGTCGCCGTCGCTATCTGCCCGAGCTGGACAGCAGCAATCGCCAGGTGCGCGAGGCCGCCGAGCGCGCAGCGCTCAACGCGCCGATCCAGGGCAGCGCGGCCGACATCATCAAGGTGGCCATGATCGAGGTCGACAAGGCCGTCACGGCGGCGGGATTGGCGTCGCGCATGCTGCTGCAGGTCCACGACGAACTGTTGTTCGAAGTGGCGGCCGGTGAGCGGGAGCAGCTCGAGGCGTTGGTGCGCGAGAAAATGGGCGCCGCGTACCCGCTTGACGTGCCGCTGGAGGT
>DASQRI010000588.1:0-2237 GCA_035642975.1 Mycobacterium sp. | reverse complement strand
CGAAGATCTCTTCGAAGTGGTCGACACCATTGCGCGACTACTCGGTGGTTCGGTGGTGGTCGAAGACGTTGATTTCAGAGTTGTCGCATACTCAGCAGTCCCAGGTCAACCCGAAGACGAGGGCCGTCGATCGGCGATTCTCAACCGACGTTCGGCAGGCCGCTGGCAGCGGTGGTTGGACGAGTCAGGGATCCGCGAGCGGCTAGTCAACAGTGACGAACTCATACGGCTGGATAACCCATGGGCCACGTCGTTGACTCGCTATATCCAGCCCATCCGTGCAGTTGATCAGCTGGTGGGCTACCTGTGGCTGTATTTCGAAACGGAGCCAGACGAGGACGCTCCGAGAGCAATACGTGAGTTCGCCGACCTCCTGGCCCCCGAACTTGCTCGGCGCAGCCCCGCCCTGTCCGAGAATCCGGGCGGCCACGTTCTGCGCCAGTTCCTCTCGGGCGGAATTTCGGCCAACCGCGTCACGTCGATCTTGGGCGTCGATGAGCAAAGCAACGTCGTCGTCATCGCCGTCGATGTCGAGGCAACAAAGCCGGACGCGGTGATAATTCAGAATAGGGCCGTACGCTCGCTCGCCCTATATACCGAGATGCATCTGGCATCTTCGTTGGTCGGGACGGTCGACCAACAGGTTTACCTTCTATATGCGTCGCCGACTCTGCCGGAACGCGAGGTTGAGGCCACTATGCGTGCCATTTCAAAGCGACTCAGGCGGGCCGTACAAACGAACGTCCGAGCGGCCGCGGGTGGTGTCCACCGCGGTCTTGCAGCGGCAGGGATTTCCCGGAACGAAGCCGATCTGACTCTGCGGGTGCTTCGAACGAAAGATGATTGGGAGCACGACGGGCTCTTCGCTTCGATGCGCCACGATATCGTGTTGAACGAGATCGTTGAGGTTCTTCGCGCTCATCCGATATTGGTGCGCGGAATGCTAGACCGACTGATCACTCACGATCGTCAGCACAATACCGACTACATGAACACGCTGCGCATCTATATGAGCTCTTTCGGTGACATGCGTTCGGCTGCCGAAATACTTCATCTCCACCCAAATTCGCTCCGCTACCGCGTCAAGCGCCTGACCGAAATCGGCGGATTGGACCTTGGCGATCCCAAACTCAGATTAGTGCTGCAGCTCTTATTCGAAATGGCGCCGGAGCCCGGCGATCCCGCTGACCAGCACCACGAGGATTCTCCCGGCCTGGGTTAAGGACCGCGCGGGCCACCGTCGCTTGTGCGACCCAGTCAGCCCTAAAAATGGCGGGTCGCGGGTAGCGGGGTCGCTGTCCCGCCGCGCCGCTATTTGTGCAATCGGCAAAATCTGAGCCGCAGATCCCTGGTTTCGCCACGATGACACCCGTGGGTGAGCCGCACATGATTGGACTCATGACCAAACAGGAGTCAGCCCGCACATCTACCCGCAAGGGAAGCGACCCCATGACCGTGATCGCGGCACAAGACCTGCGCACCAGCCTGGTCGGAGCCTGGACACTCGAATCGTACGAAAGCCGCAGCCTCGACGATTCCAGCGTGATCTACCCCCTCGGCTCCGACGCCCAAGGCATCATCATCTACACCGCCGACGGCTACATGTCAGCCCAGCTGATGCGGTCACAGCGAACACCGGTCCACAGTGACGATCTGCATCTGGCGCCAGAGGGGGAACTCGCCGCAGCCGCAAGCGGATATCTCGCCTACTCGGGGCCCTACACCATCGTCAACGACGCCCTGGTCACCCACCACGTCGTGGTCAGCCTGCTACCCAGCTGGATCGGCGGAGCCCAATACCGCGTAGCCCACCTGCACGACTCCCGCCTGGAGCTCAGCCTGGCCGAGCCGGCCCTCATCCATGGCGAACGGCGTAACGCCACGCTCATCTGGCGCCGCGCCTGATCAGAAAACCACCGACCAACCACGAGCAAGAAACGAGGTCCAGTTATGTCAATACCGCTTTACGGCGATTACTACTACTTCGACAGATGTTTCGAAAGCAACTTCCATCCGATTCATGCATCAATGAATTTTCCCAGGAAGACAAATGATTACAAATACGCCTGTGCCCGCCGCGGAGTTCAAAAAGGCTGTCAGCTTCATGACGAGTGCGGTCACGGTGATTACCACTGCCAATGCCGGCCGCGACTATGGCATGACCGCAAGTTCTGTTACCAGCCTATCCGCGGATCCACCGCTGATGGTTGCGTGCCTTCGAAGTGACATTCCCACAG
>DASQRI010000587.1:0-5198 GCA_035642975.1 Mycobacterium sp. | reverse complement strand
GAGGACGAAGCCAGCGGTCCGCCACCGGTGGTGGCGGTAGTGGGCCGGCCGAATGTCGGCAAGTCAACGCTGGTCAACCGGATTCTGGGTCGACGCGAAGCGGTGGTACAGGATGTGCCCGGGGTGACTCGCGACCGGGTGTCCTACGACGCGCTGTGGACCGGGCGACGGTTCGTCGTGCAGGACACCGGGGGATGGGAGCCCGACGCCAAGGGTCTGCAGCAACTGGTGGCCGAGCAGGCTTCGGTGGCGATGCGCACCGCCGACGCCGTGATCCTGGTGGTGGACGCGGTGGTCGGTGCGACCGCCGGCGACGAGGCGGCCGCACGTATCCTGCGCCGATCCGGCAAGCCAGTGTTCCTGGCCGCCAACAAAGTTGACAGCGAGAAAGGTGAATCCGACGCGTCGGCACTGTGGTCGCTCGGGCTGGGCGAGCCGTATGCGATCAGCGCGATGCACGGTCGCGGGGTGGCCGATCTGCTGGACGCGATCGTCGGCGCGCTGCCACAGGTGGCGGAGTTAGCCGCCGGCACGGGCGGTCCACGGCGGGTCGCGCTGGTCGGCAAGCCGAACGTGGGAAAGAGCTCACTGCTGAACCGGTTGGCAGGCGATCAGCGCTCGGTGGTCCACGAAGTCGCGGGCACCACAGTCGATCCGGTGGATTCGCTGATCGAGATGGACGGCAAGGTCTGGCGTTTCGTCGACACTGCCGGATTGCGCCGCAAGGTCGGCCAGGCCAGCGGACACGAGTTTTACGCCTCGGTGCGCACCCACGGCGCGATCGACGCCGCCGAGGTGGTGATCGTGTTGATCGACGCATCGCAGCCGCTGACCGAGCAAGATCTGCGCGTGCTGTCGATGGTCATCGAGGCTGGGCGCGCACTGGTGTTGGCGTACAACAAGTGGGACCTGGTCGACGAGGACCGGCGCTATCTGCTGGACAACGAGATCGACCGGCAACTGATGCAGGTGCGCTGGGCGCAGCGGGTCAACATCTCCGCGAAGACCGGTCGGGCGGTGCAGCGGCTGGTGCCGGCGCTGGAGAGTGCCTTGGCCGCGTGGGATACCCGGATCGGTACCGGTCGGTTGAACACCTGGATCAAGGAGGTGGTGGCCGCGACGCCGCCTCCGGTGCGCGGCGGCAAGCAGCCGCGAATTTTGTTCGCCACCCAGGCCACCGCCCGCCCGCCGACGTTCGTGCTGTTCACTAGCGGCTTCTTGGAGGCCGGCTACCGCAGGTTTCTGGAGCGACGGCTGCGCGAGACGTTTGGCTTTGAGGGCAGCCCGATTCGTATCAACGTGCGGGTGCGCGAGAAGCGGAAACCGAAGCCCCGCTGAAGCCCGCGTTTGCACCGAAATTGCGCCAGATATCGTCTTTTCGGTGCCGGTAACACAAGCGATCCTCATTGCCTTCGCCGGCTTCGGCGCGGGCGCGATCAATGCTGTCGTCGGGTCAGGCACCTTGATCACCTTCCCGACCCTGGTGGCGTTGGGCTATCCGCCGGTGACATCGACCATGTCGAACGCGGTGGGCCTGGTGGCGGGAAACGTCTCGAGCACCTGGGGCTACCGGCGCGAGCTGCGCGGTCAGTGGGACCGGCTGCGCTGGCAGATTCCCGCGTCGATCGTCGGTGCCGTCCTAGGCGCCTGGTTGCTGCTGCATCTGCCGGAGAAAACGTTCACCGCGGTAGTGCCGGTACTGCTGATCCTGGCCCTGATCATGGTGGTGATCGGTCCGCGGATTCAAAGGTGGGCGCAGGACCGGGCTGAGAAGGCAGGCCGCTCTCCCGACGATATCTCAGCTGGCCGGATGGCCGCAGTGGTGGCTAGCACCTTTGCGATCGGGGTCTATGGCGGCTATTTCACTGCGGCGCAAGGCATTCTGATGGTCGGCGTGATGGGCGCGCTGCTACCCGAATCGGTGCAGCGGATGAACGCAGCGAAGAACCTGCTAACTCTGATCGTGAATGTTGTTGCGGCGCTTGCCTATACATCGGTGGCATTCCACCGGATCAGTTGGCCGGTGGCAGGTCTTATCGCGGTTGGCTCTCTGGTCGGCGGCTGGCTAGGTGCCCGCTACGGCCGTCGGCTGTCGCCGAATGTGCTACGCGCCGCGATCGTTGTCGTCGGCCTCATCGGGCTCTGCCGGCTGCTCACCGTGTAGCCTCGGTCAGCCGTGCTGGACGACGTTCCCGTCGCCGGACTTGTCGACGGTCGGCGACCCCTTGAGATAGCTGATCTGATTGTTGAAGCCGGACACTTCGATGCTGTCGACGACCTCAACCGTGACTTTGTTCTGCACGCCGGACACCGAGAGGCTTGCGCAGTGGCCGGTGATGACGACCGTGTTGGAAACGCCGCTGACGCTGATGGTGCTGCCGTCGCAGGCAATCGTTCGGTTCTCGTTGATGCCGGCGATGCTGAGATTCGCCCCCGCCGGTGTGGGTGCTGCAGTGACGCCTGACGAGGGCGGAACCAACGGCCCGGCGTTGGGCGGTTGACTCACACCGCCGGAAGGAGGAGCCGCGCTGCTCGGGTTGGGCAGGAGTGTGGTCAACCCGCTGTGTGACACCTGGCGGGCGGTAAAAAACAAGATGCCTGCTGGCAGAGCGATCATGCCAATGACGAAGGCCGCAGCCAAGATCCACCAGATTCGGTTGCGCGAGGAGATTCCGGACGACGTGCTGGGGAACGGGCCGCCATAAGGCAACGGTGACGGTGCCGGTGGTGGCGGAAACGCGGGACCGGACGGAGCGGTCCATTTCCCCGGCGGCGGGGTGACCCCGGTTTCGGACGCGCGCGCCGAGTCGGCCAGTGACTGCTCGAGCTCCCGGATGCGGGCTTCCGGGTCGTCCTCGGATTTCATCAACAGATGTTCCCATAACAAGATCGGGCCGAATAGCGCCTTCGCATTCGGTAGTTTTTGCATCGTGTCCGATTTCGCGAACCGCCAGATCGTGTTGCGCCGCCGCCCTACCGGGCTGGTCCAGCCCGGTGACACCAAGCTGGTCACTGCGCCAGCACCCGAGCCCGCCGACGGCGAGGCGCTGGTCCGCACCACCTACGTGGGCCTCGACGCCGCCGTGCGGACCTGGCTCAATGACCAGCCGGGCTACCTTCCGCCGGTACAGCTGGGCGAGGTCATCCGGGCGGCCGGAATCGGGGAGGTCGTGTCATCACGCTGCAAGGCCTACGAGGTCGGCGACGTCATCACCACGCTGACGGGCTTCCAGGAATACGTGATCGTCCGCGACGACGTGTTCAGTACACCCATCCCCGGCGAGAGCGATCAGCTGGCGATCATGTCGGTGTACGGCCCGACCGGGGCCACCGCCTACATCGGAATGATGGACGTCGGCCGGCCCCAGGCCGGCGACACGGTGGTGGTGTCGGCCGCCGCGGGCGCCACCGGGTCGGTGGCCGGCCAGATCGCCAAGATCGCCGGCGCGCGGGTGGTGGGCATCGCGGGCGGTCCGGAGAAGTGCCGAGCCGTGGTCGAGGACTTCGGGTTCGATGCGTGCATCGACTACAAGAACGACGACATCGAGGCCGCGCTCAAACAGCACTGCCCCAAGCGCGTCAACGTCTACTTCGACAACGTCGGCGGCCCGATCCTCGACGCGGTGCTGGGCCGACTGGCCATGAAAGCACGAGTGGTGCTGTGCGGGGTGATCTCCAGCTACCTCAGCGGCGAGCATCCGGGACCGGCCAACTACGTGAACCTGTTGTCCAAAACCGCCACCATGCAGGGATTCAACGCACTCGACGAGTGGGGCCGTTTCGACGAGGCGTTTGCGGCGCTTCGGCAATGGGAGCACGAGGGCAAGATCAGGCACCGCCAGACCATCTTCGACGGCGTCGAGTCCTGCGTCGACGCTCTCAACGGCCTCTTTACCGGCGCCAATATCGGCAAGATGCTGGTCAAGCTCAGCGAACCCTCGACCGCCTGAGGCGTCGGCGTTCGGGCGAGCCTCGCCCTCTGCTGTAGGCTTTCCACCTGCTGTCGGCGAAGCCGTCGACGGCACCGGGCTGTGGCGCAGTTTGGTAGCGCACTTGACTGGGGGTCAAGTGGTCGCAGGTTCAAATCCTGTCAGCCCGACAAGAATTGGCGCAGCTCAGAGGCATTCTGACCGGTAAATTCAGCCGAAAATTACATACCCCATGGGGGTATGTAGCGCAACGCGGTCGCCGAAACTTCCACTCATCCGACGTCTGCGTGAGCGAAAGTGGGTGGCTAGGCTTCCCTGACTCCTTCGTCGGCATCAGCGCGCATGCGACCCGACAATCCAAGCAGATCGTGCTCGCCCACCCCGTTGGGCACGGCGTAGGCAAGCTGCCGTAACTCGATGGCGTAGTCGCGTAACTCGACGGCGTGATTGCGCAACTCCTGGCGGAGCTGCGCCTCAACTGTGGGCATAATTTCTTCCGGTGGCAGGACTGGCTGAAACGCCGGACTTTTCGACAGCCCGACCAGACTTTTCGACAGCCAGGCTCGAAACTCTACGCGGGTCCAGCCGCCAAGATACTGTGCGCCTTGGGTGCTTTTTACTGAGAGTTTGACAGGCCGTTTACAGCCCCAGTGCCCCGCTCCGCCCGTCCACCGCGTTGCGCGCGGTGTCGTCGCTGGTGTGGCCGTAAACGTCGCCGGTAATCGCGATGCTGCTGTGCGCGCGAAGCGGCGTTCGAACGCTTCGCCACCGCCAACATGGCAAGCGGCCGAACGCGAACGCGGCCGCGACCAGGATATGTGCTCGAACTTTAGTTCAGCGAAAAGCCGTGCTCGGAGATCGTCCTCGAACAGGAATCAGCCGGCTACCCAACGGTCCGCTGAGCGCAGATTTGGGAAATTTGGGAACAAAACTACGCAAGACTGCCCAAAATCAGCCGAAAGGACGACAGCGGTGAGATAGCGGACCCTTCCTGACCTGCACTTTTGAAATCAGGCGAACGCAGGAAAACCGTTCGTAGCTCTTAATCCAGAGTTCGCGATCCGGAGTGGTGAGGATTTTGGTTACTGATAATCAAGGTCCTGCGAGAGGAGCGTCTTTGCCCAGCGGCAGCACAGTATCCGACTGAACCCAGGTCAGTCGGATACTCAGCCGCTCAGGCTGTCGGCCCGGACGGGATCGTGCGCCGGTCCCCGGCTCCGAGGGCTGCCCGGAGATCGGCCAGAGCGGCGCGGATCGTGGTATCGAGCC
>DASQRI010000586.1:0-2134 GCA_035642975.1 Mycobacterium sp. | reverse complement strand
CGTCTTCGACGATCCTCGGGTAGGCCGCGAGATCTTCGTCGGCGCCGAATTGCAACGGGTTGACGAAGACCGACACCACCACCACCGAGCCGGGCACTCGTTTGGCGGCGCGCACGAGGGCGAGATGTCCGTCGTGCAGCGCGCCCATCGTCGGCACCAGCATCACCCGTCGACCGGTATGGCGCAGCGCGCGGCTGACCTCGCCGACATCGGTGGGGTTCGAGTAGACGTTGAGTTCGCCCGCGTGGAACTTCGGCGCCTTGCTGATGCTCACCGCGCAGAGCTCTCGAGTACCTGGAGGACTTCGTCGGGCGCATGCACGCGCTCGGCGGTGCGCAGGGCGTTGACCCGATAGGCATCTGCCAGTTGCGGGTCGACCGCGTACAGCGCGCCCAGATGACCGGCGACCACGCCGGCGTCACCGCGCGCGATCGGACCGGTGAGCGCCGCCTGCCCGCGTTGCAGGGTGTTCTCCAGCGCCGCGCGGGCCAGCGGCCCGAGGATCCGCTCGGCGACGCCGCCGGGCTGGTCGTCGACCAACTGCTGACCGAGCAGTTCGGTGCCCGACAATGCGGCCCGCATGGCATCCAGCGCGTCTGCGAGCACGGTGACGATGTGGTTGCCGGCGTGGGCCAGCGCGGCGTGATACAGCGTCCGCGCCTCCTCGCGGACCCGGAACGGCTCGCCGCCGATCTCGAGCACCAGCGATTGCGCGATCGCGTAGCCGATCTCGTCGGCCGCGGTGATGCCGAAGCAGGTGTCCGGCAGCCGGGCGATGTCCTCGTCGGAGCCGGTGAACGTCATGGCCGGGTGAATGGCCAGCGGTACGCAGTCCTGCTCGCTCAGCGGGGCCAGCACGCCGATGCCGTTGACACCGGAGGTATGCGCGACGATGGTGCCCGCCCGCACCGCCGATGTGGCCGCCAGGCCCGAGACCAGCGCCGCCAGCTCAGAGTCCGGAACGGCCAACAGCAGGAGTTCGGCGTTGCCGGCAACATCCGGTACCGGCGCCACGGGGGTGTCCGGTAGCCGTCGCTCGGCGCGCTGGCGCGACGCCCGGGATACGGCGCTGCAGGCCACCACGACATGGTCGACGCGTTCCAGCGCCACCCCGAGCGCGGTTCCCACCCGGCCGGCGGAGATGATTCCCACCTTGAGCCTGGCGGGGCGCAATCCGTCGAACTGCACCATCGCAGACGACCCTCACAAGTCTCTTGTTTCGTTCCAGTCCCGCGGTGCGGGTACCGGACGGTCGCTAAGACTCTACCGCGGCGAACGCACGGACGAGCTGTGGTCTTCGCCTCAGTCTTCGCGGCGGCGGCGACGGCCGCCCTCGGACGGGCTGGTTTGCAGCCGCGCCAGCAGCTCGGCGACCGACTGACCGCCGGATTGCGGTTCGTCGGCTTCCGATAGCTGATCGGTGCTGCGGTGGCGAGCGGAGGGCGGCGCCGGCGGCGACATCACCGGCCCTCGCTCGGATGGTGGTGGCGGCGACGGTGGCGTGGGTGGTGGCGGCGTCGGCGATGGTGGCGGGGACATCGCCGGCGCGGCTGATCCGCCGATGCCGGAGTCGGGGTATTCCGCGGAGTGACGGGCTCGTGCGCGACGGCCCGGCTCACCCCAGTCGGCTTCGGGCTGGTCGACCCGGCTCGCCGCGGACTCGGCGACGCTGGAATGCCGGCCGCGCCGCTCCACCGGCGGCCCGGCCGCCGGTGCGGGTTCGTCGGCGCCGGGCGAACGGTGCGAAGTCTGGTCGCGCGGGGGCGCGTTGTCGTACGCCCAAGACACCGCGCCGGCGCTGTCGTTTTGATCGGAGTTCCAACGGCTGCCAGTTGTTCCGGCGGGCAGCCACTGTCCCTCGGAAGCCACCGGCTGCCAGGCGGGCTGCTCGGGAGGCCGGGGCGCCTCAGCCGGCGGCGGCCAGGCGGGCCGCTGCTGTTGCGGTGGCGGCTCGGGCGGCGGGGTGGGCTCGGGGCGCCGGTGTGAACGACGCGGGGGTTGGGGCTCGTACCGCTCTTCCCCGTTGGTCGGGGACGGCCCCGGCGCCGCCCAACCACCGGTCTGCGGCGCTCGATCCGGCGGAGTCCAGCTCCGGCTCTCCGGCGCACGCTCGGCCTCGCTGGCGGGCTGCGCG
>DASQRI010000585.1:0-2845 GCA_035642975.1 Mycobacterium sp. | reverse complement strand
CGCCGGCAAGATCGTCGACTTGTGCGCCGCCGGCGACCCGATCTGCACCGGCGGTATCCAGGATCTGCATTGGTCCTCGCATCTGCAGCCCTCGTACATCAGCTCCGGGCTGGTGGACCAGGCGGCCAGCTTCGTTGCCGGCAGGCTGTAGACCGCTCAGTCGCGCGTGCGCAGGTCGCGGGTGATCAGCGTCCGCGCCTGCAGTTCGCTGTCCGGCGGGTAGTCCACGCCGATCAATGTCAGACCGCGCGCCGGGGCGGCGGCGAAGTCGCTGGACCGGCTGGTCGAGTCGAGCAGCCCAACGCACCAATCGGGGCTGCGGCGGCGCTCGCCGACGGCCAACAGCGCGCCGACCAGCGATCGCACCATCGACCAGCAGAACGCATCGGCGCTGACATGCGCGGTGATCAGATGCCCATCGCGGGACCAGTCGAACCGCTGCAGGTCGCGAATGGTTGTCGCCCCTTCGCGGTGACGGCAGAACGCCGCGAAGTCGCGCAGTCCCAACAGGTTTCGCGATGCCGCCGTCATGGCGTCAACGTCAAGATCCCGCGGCCAGCCGGTGATGAAGCGGGCCTGATGTGGCTCGACCCCGTAGGCCGCGGTCGACAAGCGGTAGACATAGTGCCGGCGCAGCGCCGAGAATCGTGCGTCGAAACCCGCTGGCGCGCGGACGATCCCGCGGACCCGGACGTCGGCGGGCAGCAGCCGGCCCAGACGCCGAACCAGCGGCAGGAACTCCGGTTGCGTTGGCCGAGGCGTGCGGGGATAGGCATAAGGCAGCGCGTCCACCGGAACGTCGAGATGGGCGACCTGGCCGGTGGCGTGCACGCCGGTGTCCGTGCGCCCGGCCGCGCGCAGCCGCACCGGGGTCCGGAACACCGTCGAGAGCGTCTCGTCGAGCAGGCCGGCCACCGTACGCTGACCTGCCTGCGTGGCCCAGCCGGCGAAATCCGTGCCGTCATAAGCGATATCGAGCCGAAGACGAACGCACCCGCCATCGGCGTCGATGACGGGTGCGTCGTTCAACGATGAACCGTTAGGACTCGTCAGCGTCCTCGGCGGCCTCCGGCTCAGCGGCTTCCGCCTCAGCGGCCTGCGGCTCCGGGGCTTCCGGCTCGGCCGTGGTGGCCTCTGCGTCGGTGGTGTCGGCCTCGGTCGCGTCCTCCTCGGCCTCCGGCTCGACCGCTGCCGCTGCCGGTGCCGGCGCCTTGGCCGCGGCCTTCGAAGCGCCGACCCGACGCGCACGGTCGGCTTCCGAGGTCACCGTCTTCTCCTGCACCAGCTCGATGACCGCCATCGGAGCGTTATCGCCCTTGCGTGCCTCGACTTTGATGATGCGGGTGTAGCCGCCGTTGCGGTCGGCGAAGAACGGCCCGATCTCGGCGAACAGGCTGTGCACCACATCCTTGTCGCGGATCTTCTTGAGCACCTCACGCCGGTTGTGCAGTGTGCCCTTCTTGGCGTGGGTGATCAGCTTCTCGGCGTAAGGCCGCAATGCCCGAGCCTTGGTCTCGGTGGTCTTGATCCGGCCATGCTCGAACAGGGCCGTCGCCAAGTTGGCCAGAATCGCCTTCTGGTGCGAAGACGACCCGCCGAGGCGAGGACCCTTGGTGGGCTTGGGCATTGCTGACGCTCCTGTCTAGATTCTTCTTTAGAGCTGTTCGGTTTCGGCGTAGTCCGCGTCGTCGTAGCTGCCTTCGGCCGACCAGGTGCCGGTGGCCACGTCGTAGCCGGCAACCTCCGACGGGTCGAAGCTGGCCGGGCTGTCCTTGAGCGACAGGCCCAACTGGTGCAGCTTGACCTTCACCTCGTCGATCGACTTCTGACCGAAGTTGCGGATGTCGAGCAGGTCGGACTCGGTGCGCGACACCAATTCACCGACGGTGTGCACACCCTCGCGCTTGAGGCAGTTGTAGGAGCGCACGGTCAGATCCAGGTCGTCGATGGGCAACGCGAACGACGCGATGTGGTCCGCCTCGGCCGGCGACGGCCCGATCTCGATGCCCTCCGCCTCGACGTTGAGTTCGCGTGCCAGACCGAACAATTCGACCAGCGTCTTACCCGCCGACGCCAGCGCGTCACGGGGGCCGATCGAGCTCTTGGTCTCGACGTCGAGAATCAGCTTGTCGAAGTCGGTGCGCTGCTCGACACGGGTGGCGTCCACCTTGTAGGTCACCTTGAGCACCGGCGAGTAGATGGAATCGACAGGGATACGGCCGATTTCCGCACCCGACGCCTTGTTCTGCACGGCCGGCACGTAGCCGCGACCACGCTCGACGACGAGCTCGATCTCGAGCTTGCCCTTGTCGTTCAGGGTCGCGATGTGCATGTCGGGGTTGTGCACGGTCACACCGGCCGGCGGCACGATGTCACCGGCGGTGACCTCGCCCGGGCCCTGCTTACGCAGGTACATCGTCACCGGCTCGTCCTCCTCCGAGGACACCACCAGGCTCTTGAGGTTCAAGATGATGTCGGTGACGTCTTCCTTGACGCCGGGCACAGTCGTGAACTCGTGCAGCACGCCGTCGATGCGGATGCTGGTGACGGCCGCGCCCGGGATCGACGACAGCAGCGTGCGACGCAGCGAATTACCAAGCGTGTAACCGAAACCCGGCTCCAGCGGCTCGATGACGAACTGCGAACGGCTGTCGCTGACGACCTCTTCGGACAGAGTCGGTCGCTGTGAGATCAACATGGTGTTTCTTCTTCTCCTTCTCGGCACCCGCTATTTGATGCCGCTCAGGTTTTCTGTCGCCGCGGTTGCGGCTCCAGGGTGTCCCGCCGCTGCGGCCGCAGTGGCGGAAGACTGTGCTACTTCGAGTAGTACTCGACGATCAGCTGC
>DASQRI010000584.1:0-2765 GCA_035642975.1 Mycobacterium sp. | reverse complement strand
AAGATGTGATCGCGACGCCCCCCGACGTGCTCATCGCGACCACCGGCATCGGTTTCCGTGGCTGGATGGCCGCGGCCGGGAGCTGGGGGCTTGCCGAGCAGCTGCTGGGTGCGTTGCGCGGCGCCCGGGTGATCTCGCGCGGGCCGAAGGCCACCGGTGCGTTGCGGGCAGCCGGGCTGCGCGAGGAGTGGTCGCCGGCATCCGAGTCGTCGGACGAGGTGCTCGCGCACCTGAGCACCGAAAACCTGCACGGCAAACGGGTCGCGGTGCAACTCCACGGCGTCACCGATGATTGGAATCCCACGCCGGGGTTCCCCGACACCCTGGCCGAATACGGCGCCAGCGTGGTCGCGGTACCGGTCTACCGTTGGGAACCGCCCGCGGACCGCGCCGAACTCGACGGTCTGATCGAGAAAGTCGCGCGTGATGGTGTCGACGCTGTCACGTTCACGTCGGCGCCGGCGGCCGCGTCATTTCTGATGCGGGCCGACGAGCTGCGGATCGCCGAGTCGGTGACACACGCGCTGACGACGACGGTGACCTCGTTCTGCGTCGGTCCGGTGACCGCCCGCCCGCTGGAAAACATCGGGGTGCTGTCGGTGCTGCCCGAGCGGATGCGACTGGGGTCGCTGGCGCGCGTCGTTGCTGATGAACTTCCCCGGCGGAGACCGGATCTCACCGTTGCCGGCCATACTTTGGGCGTTCACGCGACGTGCGCCGTCGTCGACGGTGAGGTTCGCGACCTGTCACCCAACTCGCTGACCCTGCTCAAACTGCTCGCGCGGGTACCGGGCGCGGTGGTGTCGCGCGACAGGCTGCTCGAGGCCCTCGGCGGTGACGATCCGCACGTGGTCGAAGCCGCCGTTAACCGGTTGCGATCTGCGCTCGGCGCGAAGGCGCTGGTTGCCACTGCGGTGAAGCGCGGGTACCGCCTCGCGGTGGAGTACATGCCCGACGACTCGGAATCGGGCAGCTGAGTTGACTCGGATGAGCACGTTGCTGGTGGCCCACGGAACCCGAAACTCACACGGTGTCAGGGTGATCGGTGATCTTGCGGCGGCGGTGGCGGGTGTCCTGGACGAGACGGTCAGGGTGGCGTTCGTCGATGTTCTCGGCCCCGCACCCGACGAAGTGTTGCGGACCCTGTACGACGAGCCGACGGTGCTGGTGCCCGCGTTGTTATCCAGCGGCTATCACGTCCGCTCGGACGTGCCGCGGCACGTTGCGGCGTCCGGGCATCCGGCGGTCACCGTTACGCCGGCGCTCGGGCCGTCCTTGGACCTGACCCGGGCGATGCTCGACCGGTTGCTCGAGGCAGGTTGGCGCCCAACCGATCACGTGGTGCTGGCCGCGGCCGGCACCAGCGATCGGCACGCACAGGGCGACGTCGCGGTCGCGGCTGCGATGCTGTCCGCTCTGGTCGGCAGCCGGGTATCCATCGCCTTCGCCGGGCCGTGCCGTAATGGCGTCGGTTATCCGTCGGTGCCCGAAGTGGTGGCGCGGGCCCGCCGGGCGGGCGCCCGCCGGGTGGCGGTGGCGTCATATCTATTGGCGGACGGGCTGTTTCAGGGTCGGCTGTATGAAGCGGGTGCCGATGTGGTTGGTGCAGCGCTCGGGTCGCATCCGGCGGTGATTCGCCTTGCCTGCCGGCGGCGCCGGCAGGCAAGCATGGTCGCGGCGGTCGCTTAGGCGGACAACCCGGGGCTGCGGTAGCCGAACCGGATGTCGGGGGAGTTGGCGACGAAGACGGTGCCGTCGATCGCGATGCGGGTGTCGTAGACCGGGATTGACACGCCCGGAGCATCCAGGCAACGACCGTCAAGCAGGCTGAACGCCTGCTTCTTCAGCGGCGACTGCACGACGGGGAATCCGCCGCGGTCGCCGACGATGCCGCGGGACAGCACCGCGGCCCGGCCGATCGGGTCGATGTTGCCGACGGCCCGGATGGTGTCGTCGGCCAGTCGAAACAGCGCGACCTGGGCACCGTCCGGCAGCAGCACCGCCACGCCGCGAAGCGGCTCCAGGCGGGACAGCGGGCACGCGGCAGTCCAGCTGCCTTGCCAGCGGCTCATGCGGGATGAATAGCTCATAGCGAAACTCCTGACGTATCGGTTGTATCAGCGGGACGGGAGCGAGGGCGTGCCGATCAGCACCGGAATCTTGCGTCCGTTCTTTTCGGTGAACTCGACGGTGGGGTCGGGGGCGCCGGGCGCGTTGACGAACGACACGAACCGGGAAAGCTTGTCGGGGTCGTCGAGCACGGCTTTCCATTCGCAGGAGTATTCGGCCGCGTGCCGGTCCATCGCTTCCTCGAATTCCGCTGCCAGGCCCAGCGAGTCGTCGATGACCACCTCGCGCAGGCGGTCCAGGCCGCCGTCGAGCGCCTCGATCCACGGCGCGGTGCGCTGCAATCGGTCTGCGGTGCGGATGTAGTACATGAGGAAGCGGTCGATGTAGCGCACTAACGTCTCGTCATCCAGGTCCGAGGCGAGCAACTGGGCGTGCTTGGGTGTCATGCCGCCGTTGCCGCCCACGTGCAGGTTCCAGCCGGACTCGGTGGCGATCACGCCGACGTCCTTGCCGCGAGCCTCCGCGCATTCTCGGGCACAGCCCGAGACGCCCATTTTGATTTTGTGCGGTGATCGCAGGCCGCGGTACCGCAGCTCCAAATCGATGGCCATCTGCACCGAATCCTGCTGGCCATAGCGGCACCAGTCGGTGCCCACGCAGCTCTTCACGGTGCGCAGCGCCTTGCCGTAGGCGTG
>DASQRI010000583.1:0-11586 GCA_035642975.1 Mycobacterium sp. | reverse complement strand
GCGCGTCGGTCTCAACGTCGGCTTCGCGCGCGTCAGTCTCAACGTCGGCTTCGCGCGCGTCAGTCTCAACGTCGGCTTCGCGCGCGTCAGTCTCAACGTCGGCTTCGCGCGCGTCGGCCGCAGTTTTGTCTTCGCGCTCGTCGGCCCGCTCTTCCGGCGCATCTTCGCGCTCGTCGCCCCCCGCTTCCGGCGCATCTTCGGGCGTCGCATCCGATTCTTCCGGTGCATCCGGCTCGGGCGTTGCGGCTACCTCGACCTGGGGGGCGTCGACTTCTGCCGCGTCGGCCTCTGCGGCGACCGCCTCAGCCTCGCCTTCGGGTTCGTCGGCCGCAGTTTTGTCTTCGGGTTCGTCGCCCCCCGCTTCCGGCGCATCTTCGGGCGTCGCATCCGGCTCTTCCGGTGCATCCGGCTCGGGCGTTGCGGCTACCTCGACCTCGGAGGCGTCGACTTCTGCCGCGTCGGACTCTGCGGCGACCGCCTCAGCCTCGCCTTCGGGTCTGTCGACCACTGTCGTGTCGCCTTTTTCCGCGTCCCCGTCCGCGGCGCCGACGGCTGCGGTGGTTTCGGGCGTTTCGGGCGCGTCCTCGTCGAGCGAATCCGGTTCCAGTAGCTCGGCGGCCGAGCCACTCAGCGTCGCCGGATCTTCGCGACCTTTGGGCGCCAAGATCAGATACACCACCGCACCGATCAAGACGAACGTCGAGGTGAAGGAGTTGATCCGAATTCCGGCGATGTGGGTCGCGGAGTCGTCACGCAGCAACTCGATCCAAAACCGCCCGACGCAGTACCCGGCGACGTACAGCGCGAACAGCCGGCCATGCCCGATCGTGAAGCGCCGATCGAGGTAAATCAGTACAGCGAATACCAATAGGTTCCAAAGCAATTCGTAAAGGAACGTGGGTTGCACAACCATCGCCAACTGCCCGGTCGACACTCCATCGAGGGAATGCACATCCACGAACCCGGCCGGGTCGCGACGGTAGAAGATCTCCAAGCCCCACGGCATCGTGGTCTCGCGGCCGAAAAGCTCTTGGTTGAAGTAGTTTCCGAGACGGCCGATCGCCTGGGCCAGAACGATGCCGGGAGCAATCGCGTCGCCGAAGGCGGGAAGCGGAATGCCGCGTCGCCGGCAGGCGATCCACGCCCCCACTCCGCCCAGCGCGACGGCACCCCAGATTCCCAGGCCGCCGTCCCAGATGCGCAGTGCTGCGGCCGGTCCGGCACCGCCCTCACCGAAATATGTCCGCCAATCGGTTGCCAGGTGATAGAGCCGACCACCGATAAGCCCGAAAGGCACCGCCCACAAAGCGATGTCATAGATCACGCCGCGTTCGCCGCCGCGGGCCTCCCAGCGTCGATCACCGACCAGCAGCGCGGCGACGATACCGACGATGATGAACAACGCGTAAGCGCGGATGGGTACCGGACCCAGATGCCACACGCCCTGAGGCGGGCTTGGGAAATACGCGATGACAGTTGTCGTCATGTCTCGGAAATCCTCTGGCGCACACCGGCGGCGAGTTCCTCTGTCAACGTACGAAGCGTGGGCAGGCCGGCGGTGAGCGCAGAGACGAGCGCCGAGCCCACGATCACGCCATCGGCGTAGCCCGCGATCTCAGCGGCCTGTTCGCGCGATCGCACACCCAGTCCGACCCCGACCGGTATGTCGGAAAGCGCCTTGATCCTGCCGACTAGTTCCGGCGCAGCCTGCGACACCGCGGCACGGGCGCCGGTCACACCCATGATCGACGCCGCATATACGAATCCACGCGACGCCGCGACCGTCGCCGCCAGGCGCTGCGGCGTCGATGACGGCGCGACCAGGAATATGCGATCCAACTGATGCCGATCGGACGCAGCCAACCACTCGTCAGCTTCATCGGGAATGAGATCCGGGGTGATCAAACCGTGCCCGCCCGCTGCGGCAAGGTCACGCGCAAAGGCATCAATCCCGTAGCGCAACACCGGGTTCCAGTACGTCATCACCACGGCCCGACCGCCGGCCGCACTAATCGCCTCCACTGCGGTCAACGTATCGCGAACTCGCACACCCCGGCGCAATGCAACCTCTGACGCGGTCGCGATGGTGGGGCCATCCATACCCGGATCCGAATACGGCACGCCGACCTCGATGAGGTCACACCCGAATTCGATCAACGCCGTCATCGCCTCAATCGACGTGGGGACGTCGGGATATCCAGTCGGCAGGTACCCGATCAGCGCTGCCCGGTTGTCCTGCCGGCATGCGCTGAAAAGCGCTGCCAGGCTGCTTTTTTCGCTCTGCTCGACGGTCATGATCGGTCGCCTGTTTCGTTGGGCAGCAGGTCGAACCACTTTGCAGCGGTCTCGACGTCTTTATCACCGCGCCCGGACAGATTCACCACGATGACTGCCCCGCTGCCCATCTCGACGCCAAGTTTGACCGCGCCGGCCACCGCGTGCGCCGATTCAATCGCCGGAATGATGCCCTCAGTCCGGCACAACAGCCGGAACGCCTCCATCGCCTCATTGTCGGTGATCGGCCGGTACTCGGCTCGTCCGGTGTCCCTGAGCCACGCGTGTTCTGGGCCCACCCCCGGATAGTCCAGACCGGCCGAGATCGAATGCGATTCGATGGTCTGCCCGTCGTCGTCCTGCAGCAGATACGAAAACGACCCTTGAAACGCCCCCGGCGAGCCGCCGGTGAACGTCGCCGCGTGGCGCCCGGTCTCGACGCCGTCCCCGGCAGCCTCGAAGCCGACCAGTCGGACCGCAGGGTCGTCGAGGAACGCGTGGAAAATTCCGATCGCGTTGGATCCCCCGCCAACGCATGCGGTGACGACATCGGGCAGCCGACCTGCCTGCTCCTGAATCTGTACCCGTGTCTCGAGACCGATCACGCGCTGGAAATCACGAACCATCGTCGGGAACGGGTGCGGCCCAGCGGCGGTGCCGAAGCAGTAGTAGGTGTTGTCGGCATTGGTAACCCAGTCGCGGAACGCTTCGTTGATCGCGTCTTTGAGTGTCTTCGAGCCTGACTCGACCGACACCACCTCGGCACCGAGCAGTCGCATCCGCGCGACGTTGAGCGCCTGCCGTGCGGTGTCGACGGCGCCCATGTAGATGACGCAGTCCAAACCGAGCAGCGCGCAGGCGGTGGCCGTGGCCACCCCGTGCTGGCCGGCACCGGTCTCAGCGATCACCCGGTTCTTACCCATCTGCCGGGCCAGCAACGTCTGACCCAACACGTTGTTGATCTTGTGAGAACCGGTGTGGTTCAAGTCTTCTCGCTTGAGAAATATCCGCGCGCCACCGGCATGCCCGGACAGCCGGACGGCCTCGTACAGCGGCGACGGCCTGCCCGTGTAGTGCACCTGCAGCCTATCGAGTTCGTCCAGGTACGCCTGGTCGGTGCGCGCTTTTTCGTAAGCGGCCGTGACCTCTTCGATGACCGCCATCAGCGCCTCGGCGACGTAGCGCCCCCCGTACACACCGAAATGACCACGGGAGTCTGGGTCGTGGTCAGTGGGTTCGGCGATCGCCGCGCTGGAACGCGGAAGTTCCGGCCGGAAGCTGTCTGCCATCACGCACACTCAACGCGCAAGCGGCTCGTCAGGTTCAACCATCTGGACGGATGCGTCTGCTGGACGCCTACCAAGATTCCCCGGCTCATTCTCATCGCGCTACGCGTCCCCCTCGCTGCTCCGCAGCTGGTGGCACCCCCACTGCATCGTCGCCGGGCTAGCGGGCCGGCTTGGGGCAAGACGGATGCCTACCCGCGGTCACCAGGTCGGCGACGGCCGCGCGGGGATCGCCACTGGTCACCACGCCCTCGCCGACCAGCACAGCATCGGCGCCCGCGCCCGCGTAGGCGAGCAGGTCAGCCCTGCCCCGCACACCGGATTCGGCGATTCTGATCACGTCGGACGGTAGCCCAGGGGCGATGCGCGCGAAGCAGTCCCGATCGACTCTGAGTGTCCGTAGATCGCGCGCGTTGACGCCGATCACCCGTGCGCCGGCCTTCAACGCCCGGTCCGCTTCTTTCTCGGTGTGCACCTCGACCAATGCGGTCATACCCAACGACTCGGTGCGCTCGAGCATCGACTCGAGCGCCGGCTGATCCAGCGCCGCGACGATCAGCAACAGCATGTCCGCGCCGTGCGCACGCGCCTCGTGAATCTGGTACGGCCCCACCACAAAGTCTTTACGCAGTACCGGCACCGACACCGCCGCGCGCACGGCGTCGAGGTCGTCCAGCGAGCCGTGAAAGCGGCGCTCCTCGGTCAGCACGCTGATGATCCGCGCGCCGCCATCCTCGTATGCGCATGCCAGTTTGGCCGGGTCAGAGATCGACGCGAGTTCTCCCGCCGACGGGCTGGCGCGCTTGACCTCGGCGATGACGCCGATACCTGGCTCGCGCAGCGCCGCCAAGACGTCACGCGGTGCCGGCGTAGCCTCAGCGGCCGCCCTGACCTCGGACATGCTCACGACTGCCTCACGAGCTGCAACGTCGGCACGGACTCCCTCAATAATGGAGTCGAGCACGGTCGCCGAACTCATGTCTGTCGGTTCCTTCCCCACAGTTGCCAGCAGATCGTTGGCGTCCTTCGAAGGGTAGCGACCGTCGGCGCGCGGCCCGTCACCGACCCTCGGTGTCAGCCTCGTGTCGTGCTTCACGATCCGCCGGCTCCTGCGGTTCAACGGTTGGGTCCCCGCCTTCGTCGAGCGCATCCCAGATCATCCGCTCCGACATCACCCCGTCGTCGCGCCGCGCCAGTGACCGGCGGCCCGCCGGCGTCACGTATTTCGTGGCGGTGCCGCGGGCCGAGGCCGCCGCCCGCATCAGCACCACGGCGCCGGCCAGCGTGCACACCGCGCTCGCCAGCGTGATCACCGGCCCGGGGTAATGCCGTTGGCTGCCGACCAACTCGAGCACCGGGACGCGCGCGAGGCCGGCTGCCCGCAGGGCCACGTCCGGGATGACCAACAGACTGATCGCCAGATACCCAGTCGCCAGGCTGGCGACTGCCAGCATCACCGCGAGCATCCGCAGCGCCCAGCCCCGCACGGCCAACGCGGCGACGGCGGTGGCCAGCAGCACCAGGGCCAGCGGGAGCAAGGCCGCCGACCATGCCGCCCCGGACAGCGTGACGACCTTCGGCGGGCCCAGGCCGTCGAAGGTGCGCAACTCGACCCAGGTCAGCCGCGATGCCGCCCACAATCCGGCGGCGGCGATCACCAGCAGGATCTGTGCGATCCGGATGGTCAGTCGGCCCGGCGGGCCGGGCTCGGCATCAGCCATCCCGATCGGCATCCGGGGTGGCCAGCGTCTCCGCGGCGGCGATCGCGTTGAGCACCGCCCGCGCCTTATTGGTCGCCTCGGTGTACTCGTAGGGCCCGTTGGAGTCGGCCACCACCCCGCCGCCGGCCTGCACGTAGGCGGTGCCGTCGCGCATCAGCACGGTGCGGATCGCGATCGCGAAATCCGCGTTTCCGGCGAAATCGAGGTAGCCGAGCACGCCGCCGTAAAGGCCGCGCCGGGTCTTTTCCACTTCCTCGATCAATTCCATGGCACGCACCTTCGGGGCGCCGGACAACGTTCCGGCCGGGAAGCAGGCCGTCACGGCATCCAACGCGGTGCGACCCTCGGCGAGCATGCCGGTCACCGTGGAGACCAGGTGCATGACGTGGCTGTAGCGCTCGATGTGGCTGTAATCCTCAACGCGAACCGTGCCCGGCACGCAGACTCGGCCCAGGTCGTTGCGGCCCAAGTCGACCAGCATCAGGTGCTCGGCGCGTTCCTTCTCGTCGGCGAGCAGCTCTTTTCCCAGCAGCTGATCCTCTTCTTCGGTGTGGCCACGCCATCTGGTTCCGGCGATCGGATGTGTCGTGGCCCATCGGTCCTGCACGGTTACCAGCGCCTCGGGGCTTGATCCCGCGATCGAAAACGCCGTTCCGCCTTCATCATTCGGGACATGGAACAAATACATATACGGGCTGGGGTTGGACACCCGCAGCATCCGGTAGACGTCGATCGCCTCGACGTCGGTGTCCATCTCGAAACGCTGCGACGGCACCACCTGAAACGCCTCACCGCGCTCGATTTCATGGACCAGACGTTCGACGATCGCTCCGTATTCCTCCACCGTGCGCTGCCCGCGGTGCCGTGGCTCGGGTTTGGTGAAGGTCGCGACCGTCGAGGGCAGCGGCTGACCCAGCGCGGCAGTCATCACGTCCAGGCGGGCGATCGCGTCGTCGTAAGCCTCGTCGATCCGCTCATCGGTGCCGTTCCAGTTCACCGCGTTGGCGATCAACGTGATGGTGCCCTCGTGGTGGTCGACGGCGGCCAGGTCGGTGGCCAGGAGCAGCAACATGTCGGGCAGGTGCAGGTCGTCGACGGCCAACTCCGGCAACCGCTCCAGGCGCCGCACCAGGTCGTAGGCGAAGAAGCCCACCATGCCACCCGACAACGGCGGCAGGCCCGGCGGCGCGGCCGTGGCCAGCAACTCCAAGGTGGCGTGCAAGGCCTGCAGCGGGTCCCCGCCGGTAGGAGCGTCGCGCGGCACCGCGCCCAGCCACACCGCCTGCCCGTCGCGCACCGTCAACGCCGACGGGGCTCCGGCGCCGATGAACGACCACCGCGACCACGACCGGCCGTTCTCAGCCGACTCCAGCAGGAAGGTGCCGGGCCGATTGGCGGCCAGTTTGCGGTACGCGGACAGCGGGGTCTCGGCGTCGGCCAGTACTTTGCGGGTCACCGGCACCACGCGATGCTCGGCGGCCAGCGCCCGGAAATCCTCCCGCGAGGTTGTGGCGGCGGCGAGGTTGGTGTGCACGCAGCCATCCTCCCAGATGCACAGATCGGCTCCGATCGCTACTGGCGTAGCGTGACTGCCATGAAAACCGGTGACACCGTGGCTGACTTCGAACTTCCCGACCAGACCGGCACCCCGCGCAGGCTGAGCACACTGCTGTCCGACGGACCCGTGGTGCTGTTCTTCTACCCGGCGGCGATGACACCCGGGTGCACCAAGGAGGCCTGTCACTTCCGCGACTTGGCTCAGGAGTTCGCTGCCGTCGGCGCAAACCGGGTCGGCATTAGCGTCGATCCCGTCGCGAAGCAGGCCAAGTTCGCCGACACGCAGCGGTTCGACTATCCACTGCTTTCTGACACCAATGGCGCGATCGCCGCCGAGTTCGGCGTCAAGCGCGGACTGCTGGGCAAGTTGCTGCCGGTCAAACGCACGACCTTCGTCATCGACACCGATCGCAAAGTGCTCGACGTCATCTCCAGCGAGTTGAGCATGGACAGCCACGCCGACAATGCGTTACAGACGCTGCGGGCACGTAGCTAGCCGCCGCCTTTGTAGCATGCTGGCATGCCGCTGAACGACGGAGATGTGTTCGCCGGATACACCGTGGTGCGGCGGTTGGGATCCGGGGGGATGGGTGAGGTCTATCTGGCGCAGCACCCGCGTCTGGCCCGCCGGGACGCCCTCAAGGTGCTGCCCGCCGCGCTGACCGCCGACCGCGACTACCGGCAGCGATTCAGCCGCGAAGCAGACATCGCAGCGGAGTTGTGGCATCCCCACATCGTCGGCATCCACGACCGCGGCGAGTTCGACGGGCAGCTGTGGCTTTCCATGGACTACGTCGAGGGAACCGATGCCGCCGAGTTGCTGCGCAGCCGGTACCCGTCCGGTCTGCCGAGGGACGAGGTGTTCGAGATCATCAGCGCCGTCGGCGAAGCGCTGGATTACGCGCATCTGCGCGGGCTGCTGCACCGCGACGTCAAGCCCGCCAATATTCTGCTGGCCGATACCGGCCCGCGTGGACGACGGATCCTGTTGGCCGACTTCGGTATTGCCCGAGCAATCGGCGATATCAGCGGTCTGACCGCTACCAACATGGTGATGGGCACGACTCCCTACTCGGCACCTGAACAACTCATGGGTAAAGACATCGACGGGCAGGCCGACCAATACGCATTGGGCTGCACCGCTTTTCATCTGCTGACCGGGGCGTCGCCGTATCACGACTCCAATGCGGCCGTGGTCATCAGCCAGCACTTGTCCGCGCCTCCCCCGCCGATCGGCGACCGGCGGCCCGATCTTGCCGACCTCAATGCCGTGATGACCAAAGTCCTTGCGAAGGACCCTGCGGATCGTTACCCGAGTTGCTCGGATTTCGCGGTGGCATTGACCGGCCAGCCGAGCGTTGGCGCGGCCGAGACCGTTGCCGCGCGCGCTGCCGCGGCACCCACCCGACGTGTGCCGGCGCCGCCGCCGACTCCGACGCCGGCAACTCGGCCCCGCGGACTGCGGCCGGCACTGGTGATATCCACGATCGCGACGCTGCTGGTGCTCGCGGTGGCGGCTGTCGTTGGCGTGAAGCTGTTGAGCCACCATGCGAATCAGCCGAGCAACGACGCGACCATCGACACAAACCAGCCAGGCGCCGGCACCGCTACCGGCGCCCCGCCGCCGGACCACGCCACCCCCACCGCCGCGGCGCCGTCGGTCCAACTCACCCGATACCTCACCGACTCCTCCGCGGTGTTGAGCGCCGCCGGCCGCACCGCCGTGGAGGGCGCGATTTCGAAGCTCAGCACCCAGCGTAACGTCCACCTCTGGGTCGCCTATGTCCGCGATTTCTCCGGACTCACGCCATTCCGCTGGGCAGAGGAAACCATGCGCGCCAACGGGTTTACCGATACCGACGGCCTGCTGGCTATCGACACCACCAATCGGACCTTCGCATTTCGGCCGCCGGTCGCTCTGACCAACGGCAGCAGCGGCACTCGCGTCAATGCCGAACTGATCCGCAAAGAGCGGATCGCACCGGCGGTACGCACTCACGAGTGGGCCCGCGCGGCGGTAGGGGCGGCCAACGGCTTGGAAGCCGGCTAACAGCGAGCCCAGTCACGCCACGCTATCCCACTGCTCGTCTGCAACGTCGGTGATGCAGTGGTAGGCGATTACTGGAGTTCCTGGGTTCGCCACGCCGCCGTTGACGTTGAGGCAGGGACCGAGGGCACTCGTGACCTGGCCGTTGGGCTGGGTATTCCACCGCTGGTTCTCCGAATTGTTTCGGCAGCTCGAAAGGGTCACCGGGGTGGTATCCGCTGCGTTGCTGATGCTTACGCAAGCCCCGGCAAAGGCCACGCTCTCGATCTGACCCGTAGGGTTGAGATTCCAGAGCTGGGATCTCGACCCATTGCAGGGGTTGACCATCGTCGCAGTGTTGTTCCCATTCGGGCCGTCGAGACACCAATTGCCCAGTCGGCTCTTCAACTGGACCGGACCGGCGGCACTCGCCACACCCGCGCTTAGCAGCGCGACACCGAAAATTGCGCCGACTACGACAAGGGCCCGGCGCACACCGCCGATCAACCGTGATTCATGCATTTCAGCTCCATCCATCCGTCCTGGCCCATCCTCACCCACCACCGGCGGCGCAGGCTAGGCCGAGACTGTTTTCGGCATGGCCGCCTTACTGGCCGATCGTCAACTGCCGAAAGCGGAAGGCGTGACTAGCGCGCCAGCCGGCCGTCAGAAGGATGGCAGGATGTCGACCAGGAAGTTACCGCTGATAGCCATCGCGTTCAGGGCTTCAGGGAAAGCGTTCCCGTGGGAAACCATCCAACGGCGAGCACCGCCGATCCGGTTACGCCTCCGGTTGCAGCAGCACGTCGGCGTCGAAGCAGCTGTGGTCGCCGGTGTGACAGGCCCCGCCGACCTGGTCGACCACCAGCAGCACCGCATCCCCGTCGCAGTCGAGACGCACCGAATGCACGTGCTGGGTGTGCCCCGAGGTCGCGCCCTTGACCCACTGCTCGCCGCGGGAACGCGAAAAGTACGTGCCCTCACGGGTTTCCAGAGTGCGAGCCAGCGCCTCGTCGTCCATCCAGGCGACCATCAACACGTCGCCGCTGCTGCGCTCCTGGACGATGGCGGTGAATAGTCCGTCGGCGTTTCGCTTGAGGCGGGCCGCGATCGCGGGATCGAGCGTCATCGCACGGTGATCCCTTCTGCGGCCATCGCCGCCTTCACCTGCCCGATCGTCAACTGCCGGAAGTGAAACACGCTGGCGGCCAACACCGCATCGGCGCCCGCGACGACCGCCGGTGCGAAATGCTCGGCCGCACCCGCGCCTCCACTGGCGATCACCGGGACCGTCACCGCGCAGCGAACCGCCGCCAGCATCGCCAGATCGAAACCGGCCTGGGTGCCGTCGGCATCCATTGAATTGAGCAGAATCTCGCCCACCCCAAGCTCGGCGCCGCGGCCCGCCCACTCAACGGCGTCGATACCGGTGCCCCGCCGCCCACCGTGGGTGGTGACCTCCCAGCCTGACGGCGTCGGGGCCGAGCCGGCGGGCACTGTGCGGGCATCGACCGATAAAACGATGCACTGAGAACCGAATTGGGCCGCCATCTCGGCCAGCAGCTCGGGTCGCGCGATGGCTGCCGTGTTGATCGACACCTTGTCCGCTCCGGCCCGCAACAACACGTCGACGTCGGCGACCGTCCGCACGCCGCCGCCGACGGTGAGCGGAATGAATACCTGTTCGGCGGTGCGGCGGACCACCTCCAGCATGGTGGCCCGCCCCGACGACGATGCCGTCACGTCGAGAAAGGTCAGCTCGTCGGCACCCTCGGCGTCGTAGGCCGCGGCGAGTTCCACCGGATCACCTGCGTCGCGGAGGTTCTCGAAGTTGACGCCCTTCACCACCCGGCCGTCGTCGACGTCCAGACAGGGAATCACCCGGACGGCCAAGCTGCTACCGCGATAGGTTTCAGTACTCATCCGGTCGTCCTACCGTGCGAAGCATCTCGAGTAGCTGGGCGTGCACGCCTGGGGCGGCGGCCAACGCTGAACGCGAGTCGGGGGTCCACACTTCGCCGGTCAGGGTGGTGACGACACCACCGGCCGCCCGCACCAGTGCCACACCGGCCGCGTGATCCCAGACGTGATCGCCGAAGCTGATCGAACCGCCGAGCACCCCGTCGGCAACATAGGCGAGATCGATGCCGGTCGCGCCGTGCATCCGCATCCGCGACGAGACCCGGCTGAGCTCTTCGAGGACAGCCACCCGGTACCGCCCGGGGAACCGGCCACGCGAGTCGGCATTGAAGGTCCCGACGCCGATGATCGCGTGGTTGAGGTCCGATTTGGCCAACGGTGGTTGCGGCACCCCGTTTTTCATCAGCGGACCGCCGGACACCGCGGCGTAGCGCTCACCCATGAACGGCAACCAGGTCAGGCCCGCCACCGGATCTCCGTCGTGCAGCAGGCCCAGCAAAATCGCGGCCATCGGCGACCCGGCGGCGTAGTTCAACGTCCCGTCCACCGGATCGAGCACCCAGACCCACGGCGAATCGAGGTCCGCGCCGCCGAACTCCTCGCCGTGTACCGGAATTCCGGTTGCCGACACCAAGGCATCGACGACTTGGCGCTCGATGGCCAGATCGACTGTGGTGGCGAAGTCGTCGCCCCGCTTGCTGACGGCGGAGGCGGCCCGGTGCCCGGCGATGAACGGCTTGGCCGCAGCATCGAGGATCGCCGATGCCTCGGCTACCAGCGCATCGAGATCCATTGCGGCCCT
>DASQRI010000582.1:0-3620 GCA_035642975.1 Mycobacterium sp. | reverse complement strand
GGTTTCGGGGACATTCGGTTCACGGCAGGAGGAGGCGCAACGGCTCGGCCGGCTGCTGCGGCCCAAGGCTGACGGCGGTGGCGCGATGTTCTATTCGGTGGTGGCCCGCGACAGCCAGGACGCCGAGTACGCCGCGCACCGACAGCGTTTTCTCGCCGAGCAGGGCTATGGCTACATCATCCGCGACGCGGACGACCTACTGGGGCCCGCGATTTAGCGAGCGGAGCTAGAGCGACAGGATGGTCGCCGACGCGGTGCCGGGTGCGCCGTACACCTGCGCCAGGCCGACGCGCGGGTTGCCGGGCACCTGACGCTCGCCCGCCTCGCCGCGCAGCTGGCGCACCAGCTCGTGCATCTGTCGCAGGCCGGATGCACCGATGGGCTCCCCGTTGGCGATCAGCCCGCCGTCGGTGTTGATCGGCAGCGAGCCGTGGATCTCGGTGGCACCGTCGGCGATCAGCTTTTCCTGCTCGCCGTCGGCGCACAGACCCGTTTCGGCCATGTGAATGACCTCGTTGCCGGCGTCGGTGTCTTGAAGTTGTGCCACGTCAACGTCCTCGGGCCCGATGCCTGCGGCCTCGTAGGCAGCTTTGGCGGCATACACCGTCGGTGAGACGTCCTCGTCCAGCGGCGCAAAGGTGGCGTGCACCTCGTACGCGCCGTACCGACGGGTGCGGATCTCGGTGGCGCGCACGTACACCGGTTTGTCCGTGTACCTGTGCGCGATGTCGGCCCGGCACATGATCACCGCGGCGGCCCCCTCGTCGGGGGCGCAGAACATGTACTGCGTCAACGGGTAGTTGAGCACGGTCGAGTTGAGAATCTGGTCTTCGGGGATCGGCTTGCGACGGAACGCATTCGGATTCAATGAGCCGTTGCGGAAGTTCTTGGCGGCGACTTTGGCCAACGTGGCTTGGGAGATGTGGTGGTCGTGAAGGTACTTGTTGGCCTTCATGCCGAAGAACTTGGTGGTGACGAACTGCCCGTTCTGCGCATACCACTGCGGCAGCGCCAGCTTGGCGGGGTCGTCGGTGAACGCACCGCGCGGGTGCTTGTCCAACCCGATCGCGATGCCGATGTCGTACTTACCCAACCGGATGGTGTCGGCGGTCTGCTGAATGGCGCTGGCCGCGGTGGCGCAGGCGTTGAACACGTTGGTGAAGGTGATGCCGGTCAGCCCGACCAGGCGGGTCACCGCGTCGGGGTTGGACACCTCATGACTGCCGCCGAAACCGAACTGGATGTCCTTCCACTCGACACCGGCGTCGGTCAGCGCGAACTGGATGGCCTCGGCGCCCATCTGCATCGCGGTCTTCTCGAACCTGCCGAACGGATGCAGGCCCACACCGATGATGGCCACATCACCAGTCATGTCAGGCTCCTCCTCAGACGGGCTGGAACGCGAACGTGACGATCTCGTCGCCGTCGGCGTCGGTGGCGAACGGCACCATAGTGAGCTCGACCTGCTGGCCGAACTCCAATTTGGCCGGGTCGTTCTCGGTGAGCCGGCCCTCGACCCGGATCACGTCACCGAGCTGAACCAGGCCGACCCCGAACGGCACGAAGTCCTCGCCGGTCGCGCCGGCGTAGGGGGCGCCGGGCGGGAAACCCTGGGTGGTCCAGGCCACCAGGGTTCCGCTGCGCGGCAGCAACAGCTCGGTCATCGTCGCGCCGCTGCAGCGCGGGCAAAGCTCCTGCACCGGGAAGGTGGTGGCGTTGCAGTCGCCACACTGGCTGCCGATCAGCTGCGGATTGGCATCGGGCCACGTCGAGATGCTGGGATCGATTGCCTTCTGCATTGAGGGATCCTCCGTGATCCGCCGACGGGTAACGCGCTCACCAAACCGTACAACAGCGTTCCGCAAAAGCGGAAACCCCATTCTCGTCGTTGATCGAAGCGGCTGACGATCTATCGTTTTCCCTTCATCCGGAGTCAAACTCTTCAACCCGGCCACCCTGTCTGCCACCGTCGTGGCAATGGTGAGCAGTCCTGCCCCCACGGTCACTGACGCTGCCGCGACGTCGACCGTCAACCATGTCTGGGACACCCATCGGTGGAACATCATCAGGCTGTTGTCGCCGGTTGCGCTCGTGGTGGTCTGGCAACTGCTCAGCGCCACCGGGCTGCTATCCGCGGACGTCTTGCCGGCACCACAGTTGATCTTCGATGCCGGGTGGCAACTGATCCAGAACGGCAAGCTCGTCGTGGCTCTCGAGGTGTCCGGCTTGCGCGTCATCGAGGGCCTGCTGCTCGGTGGTCTCACCGGAGTCGCTCTGGGAGTGGCAGTCGGACTCTCGCCGTGGGTCGAAGCCACCGTCGACCCGCCACTGCAGATGTTGCGCGCGCTGCCGCACCTGGGCCTGATTCCGTTGTTCATCCTGTGGTTCGGTATCGGTGAGCTGGCCAAAGTAAACCTCGTCGCGCTCGGCGTCGCCTTCCCGCTGTACCTCAATACTTTCTCCGCGATCAGACAGGTCGACCCTAAACTGCTGGAAACCACTGATGTTCTTGGCTTTTCGCTGTGGCAGCGGCTACACATCATCTTGTTTCCGAGCGCAGCACCGCAAGTGTTGGTCGGGCTTCGGCAGTCGCTGGCCATTGCGTGGCTGACGCTCATCGTCGCCGAGCAGATCAACGCGGACAAGGGCATTGGGTTTTTGATCAACAACGCGCGTGACTTCCTGCGCATCGACATCATCATCTTCTGCCTGACCGTGTATGCGTTGCTGGGCATCGTGACCGACGCAGGGGTCCGCGCGCTGGAACACCGAGCCATGAGGTATCGCACATGACCGTGACGTCCGAACGCCAGACCGCCACCGTCGCCAAACTCAGCAACGTCAACAAGTGGTACGGCAGCCGGCGCATCCTCGACGACATCTCGCTGGAAATCCGCGCCCGCGAAATCGTGGCGCTGGTAGGCCGCAGTGGATGTGGCAAGTCGACGGTATTGCGTGTGCTGGCCGGGCTCTCGCCAGACCACACCGGTCGCCGCGAGGTCACCGGCGCGCCAGCGGTCGCCTTTCAGGAACCACGGCTGTTCCCTTGGCGCGACGTGCTGACCAACGTGCGCTACGGGCTCAACCGCACCACGGTGTCACCCGATGCGGCGCGGACGCGCTCCGAGCAGGCGCTGGCCGAGATCGGCCTCGCCGACCATGCCCGCGCCTGGCCGCTGACGTTGTCCGGCGGTCAGGCGCAGCGGGTGTCGCTGGCTCGCGCGCTGGTGGCCGAACCGCAACTGCTACTGCTCGACGAGCCATTCGGCGCACTCGACGCACTCACCCGCCTGTCCATGCGCGCATTGCTGCTCGACCTGTGGCGCAGACACGGATTCGGCGTGCTCCTGGTGACTCATGACGTCGACGAGGCGATCGAGTTAGCCGACCGGGTGCTGGTCCTCGAAGACGGCCGGGTCGCCCATTCCATCACCATCGATGCGCCGCGGCCCACTGCGGCGGAGCGCGGCGCTCAACATGACGCATACCGCACCGATCTTCTCGACAAGCTCGGCGTTCGGCTTTGATAGCCAAGTGGCGCTTCGTCTTCCAGATCATCTGTGCCGTGGCGTTTCTGACCACAGCTTGCGTGTCGCGATCAACGGGGCCACAGCCGATCG
>DASQRI010000581.1:0-2246 GCA_035642975.1 Mycobacterium sp. | reverse complement strand
CTTGCCGATTGACACCAGCAGCAGAACCTGCAGGAACGCTGCTTCGAAGGCGGCTTTGTTTACGCGCCGGAACACCGCGATCGTGTCGTGGTCGGGGTGCAGGTTGGCCACCACGAAGCGAACCGCAATGTCGCGGTAGGTTGCTCGCTCGATCCGCCGCGACGAGAAGATGCCGTTGGCGTAGCTGTAGATCAGCAGCGCCAGCATTAGCCGCGGGTGATACTGCGGCTTGCCGCCGGCTCGCTCCGCCACCCGGAATGCTCCAAGCGGCACCCGATCCGTCGCCGCCACCACGAAATGCGCCAGCTCATCTTCCGGCAGCCAAGACCTCAGGTCAGGCGGCAGAAGAAAGGCCTGGTCGCGGTTGAACGCCACAAAGTTCGACATCCACCGATTCTAGCCACGAACAGCGCCGTCGGGTACCCCAATCCGACAGATGGGGTGGACGGCCCCAGCGGCATCAGTGTGCCACGATGCGGGTTGTCAGAACCTGCAACAAAGGAGCCGCCCACGATGAGCGTTAGCATGATCGGCCTGGATACGGCCAAGTCCGTCTTCCAAGTTCATGGCGTGAACGAAGCCGGAAAGGTGGAGCTCAAGCGAAAGCTGCGCAGGAGCGAGCTAATCTCGTTCTTCGAGAAACAGGAGACGTGCACGGTGGTGATGGAGGCCTGTGGCGCCGCCCATCACTGGGCCCGCATACTCACCGGCCTTGGTCACACCGTGAAGTTGGTTGCCGCCGAAGCAGTCCGACCGTTTGTGAAGAAGGGAAAGAAGAACGATGCGGCCGATGCTGCGGCGATCTGCGAAGCTGCCTCTCGGCCCGATGTGAAGTTCGTAGCAGCCAAGGGCGTCGAACAGCAGGGCATCCTGGCCCTGCATGCAGCTCGATCCCTGTTGGTCAAACAGCAAACGATGCTGGCGAATGCCATGCGCGGCCTGGCAGCCGAATTCGGTCTGACCGTGTCAAAAGGCATCCGAAAGCTCGAGGAACTCATGGCGCTCGTTGACGCGGACGAGACCATACCAAAGCAAGCCCGTCAGGCCATCACGGGACTGCACGACCGTTGTCAGGAATTGGCCGAAGGCATTGAGACTTTCGAAGCGGAGATCGTCGCGCACGCCCGCCACGATGAGACCGCACGCCGTCTGGCAACGATCCCCGGGATCGGTCCGATCACCGCGTCTCTGATCGCGGCGACGGTCGGCGATATTTCTCTGTTCAAGACGGCGCGGCAGTTCGCCGCCTGGCTCGGCCTGGTGCCAAAGCAGAATTCCACCGGCGGGAAAACCCGCCTGGGTCGGATCACCAAGACGGGCAATCGGGAGATACGGAGGTTGCTGGTGCTGGGGGCCACGTCAATGGTCCAGCGGGCGGACGGGTGGAACAGCGCGGTCGGGGCCTGGCTGAGGAAGATTCTGGAACGTCGCCCCGTCAGGCTGGTGACCGTTGCGCTGGCAAACAAGATGGCGCGGATCGCCTGGGCGGTGATGACGCGCAACGAGGTCTACCGTCCGAAGGGTGGTGTCGCGGCCGCGGCGCAAGCTGCAACGTGACGCCTCCCCACAGGATGGCAGGCGGCGGGCACACGCCCGCCCGATCCGCCAGGAAACGCTGAACAGCGTGATGGGAAAGGCTGTGGTCAAGACTAACAGTTCAGGCAATACCGTTAGCAGCCGTGTGCCCCGAGCACGCCAGACAGATTGGTGCCTGACACGTAAGCGCACACCCATGATGGCCAGCGGCCAACGCCGCGCCACAGGCCGGACATAAGGGCGCAACTGACCGGATCTTTCGCCAACTTTGATCGGCAACTTCCCACGAGACGACTTGTCGTTGGTGGATCGGACGATCCTGGTGTTGACAGCAGCCGGCACTTGATCCGGCGCACCGCGGCCAATGATCGTTCTGGCAGACGACGGCGGAGCGAATGATTTCTCCGCTGATTGCCGACCTCAAGCCCGGCGTCTTCGACGCCCCGCTTCGCGGCTGCGGGGCTTGACCTCGGCAATCAGCGGAGAAGGGCATTCATGCCGTCGACGCACAATTATGCCCTCTGCCAAGGCAAGGCAGGCAGCAAAAACGAAAACCGCGCTTGCCCGACATGGGCCGTCCACATAAGGCTGCTAGGGCGAGTTTTACTTGCCGAATGAGGCGGTTGAGCCTCCGCACCGAACGGTGACACGGCAACTCAGATAGGCGAGGTACTGCATCGCCTGACCGGCCCCTTTGGGTGACTTGCGAA
>DASQRI010000580.1:0-2358 GCA_035642975.1 Mycobacterium sp. | reverse complement strand
CAAGAAGTGGGCTGTGCTCGACGAGGACCTCTCCGTCGAAGGCGGCCAGCTGACCCCGTCGCTGAAAGTGAAGCGCGGGGTGGTCGCTGAACAAAACAAGGAGACCTTGGATGCCTTCTACTCCTGAGCCGGTTGCCGAGCAGTCGGCTCAGCTTCCGGATGCCGCCAACGCTGCGCCGCCGGGGCATCTGCTGCGTGCCCTGGAGTGGCGCACCGGCGCGGAGTATCTCGCCGCCCGCCTCGCTATGCGTCGCATTGCCAACTGGCCGCACGGCGACGGTCACCCCGTTCTGGTGCTGCCTGGCTTTCTGGCCGGCCCACTGTCAACAGATCTGTTGCGTAATGTCCTGCGCACCTTGGGCTATCGGGTCTACGACTGGGGCTTGGGCTACAACATGGGTTACCGCCCCACCATGAGGGAAAGCCTGCCTGCCCGCCTGCATCACATTCGGGAACGAACCGGCGGCCGCCGCGTCAGCATCATCGGCTGGAGCGCCGGCGGAATCTATGCCCGCGAGCTGGCGCGCGCTTTACCCGACGACGTTCGGTCGGTGATCACGTTGGGATCCCCGTTTCGGGGCAATCATCAGGCCAGCACGGCGTGGAAGGTGTGGCAGCTGCTGAACCGCGGCACCGATGCCACCGAGGCCGTCGCCGAAGCGGCGCTGGACCGCCGCGCCCAGCCGTTGTCAGTGCCGACGACCTGCATCTACAGCAAATCCGACGGCATCGTGGCGTGGCAGTGCTGCACCAGCTTGCCCGCTCCCCAGACGGAGAACGTCGAAGTCCGCAGCAGCCACCTCGGCTACGGCCACAACCTGGAAACGCTGTCGGTGATCGCCGACCGGCTCGCCCAACCGGAAAATGGCTGGCGGCCCTTTTCGCGGTAGAACGGTTTACCAGCGTCGTTGGCCTACTTTGCCGCGTCGTCGACGTTCGACGGCCACCGCGAGATGTCGGCGCGGCGAATTGCGTTGCTACAACCGGTGAACGGCGTGCGAAAAGCGTTCCCGGTGAAGCGGATTGGCTGTGGCAGATTGCCCGCGCGATCCGGGCTGCGACATGATCGGTGGTATGGCCGACATCGATTTCTCGCTACTGGATGTGCCGCGGTCAGCGCCGGTGGACGACCCCGAGGCCTACTTACGTGCTGCGGTCGCCTGGCACTTCGGCGAGGAGACCGGCAGCGCGTTCTGGCTACGGGCGGCGGACACGCTGAACTTCAACCCGTTGACCGATGTCAATGCCTTCACCGATCTACGGCTGTTTCCCAACCTGCTGAGCGAGTTGCGAAATGTTCCCGTCGAGGACCTGATCCCGCGTGGCTATTCGCTCGCGGGGTCGCCGCCGCCGGTGCCGCAGATCTTCGAATCCGGTGGCACCACGGGTGCGCCCAAAAGGACTGTGCAACTGCCGGATTGGATCGAGCAGGTTATCCAGTGGCAAACCGAGGACTTCGCCGGCGGCGGCTTCGTGTCGGGCCAGGGCTTCTTGTGCATGATGCCGAGCGGGCCACACGGCGTCGGCTACTTCTCTCGCCTGGTCTCCCAGCGACTCGGCTCGGTCTTCCACGCGATCGACCTGGATCCGCGCTGGGTCAAGCGGATCGCCGCCCGCAACGCCACGTCGGAGGTGTCGGCCTACGTCGACCATCTCGTCGAGCAAGCCGTCCACGTTCTGCAGACCCAGCAGGTGGCGAACCTGCACACCACCCCGCCACTGCTCGAGGCCATTGCCCGCAACCACGACGTGGTCGCGTTGGTGAACGAGAAGATCCGCTACACGCTGCTCAGCGGCGCTCACGTGGATCTCGACACGCTGGACTTGCTTCGCGACATCTTCCCCGCTACGACGATCACCATGGCGTTCGGCAGCACCATGATCCTCTCGCAGGCGGTCACTCGCCGAAGCGGTGACGACGACCCGCTCGTCTTCGATCCGCGCACGCCCTATGCGATCTTCTCGGTGGTCGATCCCGATACCGGCGACGAAGTGCCGTACGGACAACGCGGCCAGGTGGTGATGAACCACATCAGCAAGGGCATGTTCATCCCGAACAACCTGGAACGCGACAGCGCCATCCGGATGCCGGGACCCGAAGGCCAAGTTGGTGATTCGGTCAGCGAGGTGAAGCCCGTCGCCGCCTTCGAAGGCGAGCCGGTCATCGAGGGCGTCTATTGATCAGCATCGAAGCTCTCGGCACTGACGGCGCATACCGGACCCGCAACCGCGAACCCGTCACGACCACCGCCGGTGTCGCCGTCGCCGAGCTCAGCATGGCGCCGCCGCTGTACGTCTCGCGCGCCATCAACGCTCAACGCGACGCCCGACCGTTGCCGGTGCACGAACGCGAGGCGG
>DASQRI010000579.1:0-4163 GCA_035642975.1 Mycobacterium sp. | reverse complement strand
AGTCTTCGCCGATCCATTGGCATACACCGACGAGCCGAAGTTGCATGCGGCGCTTACTCATCTGCGCGCCGACGCGCCGGTGTCCTGGGTCGAAGTGCCGGACTACCGGCCGTTCTGGGCGATCACCAAACACGCCGACGTCATGGACATCGAGCGCAACAACATGCTGTTCACCAACTGGCCGCGTCCGGTCCTGACCACGGCGGAGGGCGACGAGCTGCAGGCCGCCGCCGGGGTGCGCACGCTGATCCATTTGGACGATCCGCAACATCGGGTGGTCCGCGCGATCGGTGCGGACTGGTTTCGTCCCAAGGCGATGCGGGCACTGAAGATGCGCGTCGACGAGCTGGCCAAGAACTACGTCGACAAGATGATGGCGGTCGGCCCTGAATGTGATTTCGTTCAAGAGGTCGCGGTCAATTACCCGCTCTTCGTGATCATGTCGCTGTTGGGGATTCCCGAATCCGACTTCCCGCGAATGCTCAAGCTCACTCAGGAGTTGTTCGGAAGCGACGACAGCGAATTCAAACGCGGCAGCAGCAACGAGGATCAGCTGCCCGCGCTGCTCGACATGTTCGGTTACTTCAACGGCGTCACCGCGTCGCGTCGTGAGCACCCGACCGAGGACCTGGCGTCGGCTATCGCCAACGCCCGCATCGACGGTGAGCCGCTCTCCGACATCGACACGGTGTCCTACTACCTCATCGTGGCCACCGCCGGCCACGACACCACCAGCGCGACCATCTCCGGCGGCTTGCACGGCCTCGTCGAGAACCCAGACCAATTACACCGATTGCGCGACGACCTGGGCCTGATGCCGCTGGCGACCGAGGAGATGATCCGATGGGCCACCCCGGTGAAGGCGTTCATGCGCACGGCCGCCGAAGACACCACGGTGCGCGGCGTCCCGATCGCGGCGGGGGATTCGGTGCTGCTGTCCTACGTATCGGCCAACCGGGACGAAGACGTCTTCGAGGATCCGTTCCGCTTCGACGTCGGTCGCGATCCCAACAAGCATGTCGCTTTCGGTTACGGCGTTCACTTCTGTCTAGGCGCCGCGCTGGCCCGCATGGAGGTCAGCAGCTTTTTCAGCGAGCTGCTGCCGCGACTGAAATCCATTGAATTGACCGGTGATCCGGAATATGTCGCCACGACGTTCGTCGGCGGCCTCAAACACCTCCCGGTCCGATACTCGTTGGGTTAGGGAATCAGCACGACCGAGCCGATGGTCTTGCGGGCCTGCAGATCGCGATGCGCGTCCGCTGCGTCTCGAAGCGGATAATGCGTGCTGACCGTCACCGTGATGGTGCCCGCGGCGATCAGATCGAGTAATTCGGTTGTTCGCCAGGTGAACTCGTCGCGGCTGCGGATGAAGTGAATCCGAGATGGCCGAGTGAGATAGACCGAGCCGGCTGCGTTGAGCCGCTGCGGGTCGAGGGGAGGAACCGGTCCGCTGGACGCGCCGAACAGTGCGAGCGTGCCGCGGACGGCCAGGCTGGCCAGGCTGGCGTCGAATGTCGATTTTCCGACGCCGTCGTAGACTACGGCCACACCGTTGCCGTCGGTCAACCCGCGGATCTTCGCGCCGAATTGCTGCGGGTCGTCGGGGTAATCGAGCACCTCGACCGCGCCGGCCCGCCGGGACAATTCGGCTTTGGCCGGCGTGGAGGCGGTGGTGATGACGCGGGCGCCCACGCTGGTCGCCCATTGGGTCAGGATCAGACCGACGCCGCCGGCGCCGGCGTGAAGTAAGACGGTGTCACCGGGCTGCACCGGGTACACCGACTTGACCAGAAGGTGCGCGGTCATGCCCTTCAGCAGCGCCGCGGCGGCGACGTCAGCGGAAACACCGCGCGGCAATGCGGCGACGAGCTCGGCTGGCGCAACGCAATATTCGGCGTAGGCGCCCACGGCGTCCGCGGTTGCGACGCGGTCACCCACGCGCAGCTGCGTTACGCCGTCGCCGACCGCTTCGACGGTGCCGGCTACTTCGGCGCCCAGCACGAGCGGTAGCTCGTGCGGATACGCACCCGACCGGAAGTAGGTGTCGACGAAGTTGACCCCGATGGCTTCGGCTTTGATCAAGACCTCGCCGGCGCCGGGGGACGGCGTCGGGCTGTCGACGTAGGACAGTACTTCGGGTCCACCGAGCTTGGCGACTTCTATTGCATGCATGATTCTCTCGCCGCTCATGTTGCTTTCAACCGATAGTGTCGCGTCCCATCTTGGTACCGCGGGCGGTCGGTGGATGTTGTGATTTGCTACAGCCCTTGACGCGTAAAGCTGTGACGGATTACATCGACACCGGCGCCGCCTTCCGCGACGCTGGTGGCTGCGGCATGGTTGCCATGACGCGTTACCGGCCGAGCAGACGAGAAGGGTCCGTATAGCTAATGGCAGATCGCAAGACGGTCCACGAGGTCACCTACGACCTGCTTCGTAAGTTGGGCCTCACGACGGTGTTCGGCAACCCCGGCTCCACTGAGCAGACATTCCTGAAGGACTTCCCCGACGACTTCACCTACATCCTGGGATTGCAGGAGGCGTCGGTGCTGGCGATGGCCGACGGTTTCGCGCAGTCGACCGGTAAGCCCGCATTGGTCAACCTGCACACCAGCGCGGGGACGGGCAACGCGATGGGCAGCCTGGTCGCGGCCTACAAGGGCAACACCCCACTGATCGTCACCGCGGGCCAGCAGACCCGCGAGATGGTGCTCGTCGACCCGTATTTGGCGAACCTACAGGAAACCGTCATGCCGCAGCCGTGGGTGAAGTGGGCCTATGAACCCAAGCGGGCTGAAGACGTGCCCGCCGCGTTCATGCGCGCCTACACCGTGGCGCTGCAGCCGCCGGCCGGCCCGGTGTATGTGTCGATCCCGCTTGACGACTGGGACAAGCCGGCACTGGGCCCGGCGGTGGTCAGGACGGCCAGCCACCGGGTGGCGCCCGATGCCGAACGGCTGCGCGAGTTCGCCGACCGGATCAACCGCGCGCAGCGCCCGCTGGTGGTCTTCGGTCCCGAAGTCGATCGCAGCGGCGGCTGGGACGCCGGTATCGCGTTCGCCGAAAAGCTCGGTGCCCCGGTTTACCAAGGTCCGTTACCCGACCGTTCGTCGTTCCCCGAGACGCATCCGCTTTATAAAGGTCAGCTGGCGATGACCATCGCCGGTGTCGCCGAAGTCCTGCAAGGCCACGACCTGATCGTGGTGATCGGGGCTCAGGTCTTCCGGTACTACCCCTATGTCGCGGGCGAGTATCTGCCGGCCGGCAGTGAACTGCTGCACATCACCGCGGACCCTGGTACGGCGGCTGCGGCGCCGGTCGGTGACAGCCTGATCGCCGACACCCGACTCGCCCTCGAGCAATTAGTGGGCCTTATCGACGACCGCGGTGCCGAGTCAGTGCAAACCGCGAAGGTTGCCAAAGTCGAAATCGCCGACGCGGAGTCGTCGCCGATGACGCCGGACGCGGTGTTCTCGACGCTGGCCAGCGTCAAACCTGCCGACTCGCCGGTGGTCACCGAGTCGACGTCGACGATCGCCCAGCAGCTGCGATGGCTGCCGACCACCAGGCCGGGTTCGTTCTTTGCGACTGCCAGCGGCGGTATCGGGTGGGGGGTGCCCGGAGCGGTCGGCATCGCGCTGGGCGATCGTGCTCGCGGGGTAAAGCGCACCGTGCTGGCCACCATCGGCGATGGATCGTTCCAGTACTCGGTTCAGTCGATCTGGACAGCCGCCCAGCACCGGCTGCCGATCGTGTTCGTGGTGATGCGAAACGAGGAATACTCCGTCCTGAAGGCCTTCGCGCTGCTGGAGAAGACACCGGGCGTGCCGGGTTTGGACCTGCCCGGCCTCGATATCGCTTCCATAGCAACCGGTTTCGGTCTGCGTTCAGTAAATGTCGACACCACCGAGAAGCTGGCAGCGGAGTTCACCGCCGCGATCGCGGCTGACGGCCCGACCGTCATCGTGGCGCGGACCAAGCCGCAGCTGGCGCACCTGGGCTGACGCTGAGCACGCGGCTACAGATGATCCTCGGCATCATTGTCGCGGAGTAGCTTCTCGGTGTGGTGCATGGTGTTGATACGGGGTTGCCCGTGGTCGAGGTGTGGCGGGGGGATCCATTCGGCGCACCGATGTCGGCAAACTATCTGCGGGCTATAA
>DASQRI010000578.1:0-5502 GCA_035642975.1 Mycobacterium sp. | reverse complement strand
ATCCAGCAGGGACGAGACAGCCGCGCCGAGGCTGGTACCGTCGCGCTGCACTTCCGCGTCGAGAAGGCCGACCACCGAGCGCAAGCGCTCGCCGACGGCGGCTCGCGCGGGTAGGTGGATAACCGGAGGCAGTTCGGCGATCAGCGGATGCGGCCGCGCTCGGTCGAGCGCGTACGTCCCGCACAGCAGCACGGTGTCTGGCCGCTGACCCGGGATCGGGGCCGGGACCGGCCACTGTTCCTTGGGCGCGGTCGAGCACACGTTGCGCAGCGGGGAATCCGGATGGTCGGCGAGCGTGTAGCCGTCGGCCGTCTTGGCGAAAACGACATCGCCGACACGAAGCTTGACCGGCGCCGAAACGATCGGCGGCACAATCCAGCCGGAGCCTTCCAGGACGACATGAAACCCAGCCCCCTGACCGTGAAATCTCAGACCCCACTGCCCGTATAAATCGGTGCGGCGCGCGATCGGCCGTCCGGTCCGCACGGCCGCCAGCACTTCTCCCACGACGTCCACGACAGTACGGTGTCCCCTCAACTGAAACCATTCTGATCGTACCGAGCAGTGCTCAGAATCGGGACGATCAGACATTAATTGAAGCGTCCTGGTTATTACAGGCGGCCAGCGCCGGGCCCTAGGTTTGAGGGACAGACCGGTGCGAGGTTGGTCAGTGGTGATCGGTCGGTATTGGCCCGCCGACCCAGGCCGTCTAGGTCGACTCGACTCGAATGGGAGTAGACGTGTTCGACATCTACCCTCGCTGCGATGGTCGAACGAGCGCCACCGGACAGGTGGCGCTGTTCAATACTGATTTCGGCGTACCCACGTACAATCGAAATCCCCTGCCACTCAACCAACTTCAGAGAAGGTCTGCTTTCTCGCCTATCCGCTATCTCGGCTCGTCGTCAACGACAATGACCGGTGGTACGTCAGACAGCGAGGCGGATTCTGGTAGCGACGGCAAGTTGGACCAGGTCGATCGCCAGATCGGAGATGAATTCAGACGATGAAGCTATCTGAAGTCGGCTCACGGTCCACGGCGTGGCCGGTATCGTTGCAACACGCCACCGATGTGGTGAATGCGCTCACCGAGCGAGCCGACGAGTTGGCCGATGATCTGATAAAGGCCATCGCAGGCGCTCCCAAGCTCTCCGATTTCGTGTGGATCCCCGCCCCCATCGGCCCTAGCGTCGGCAGCGTCCGCTCGGTAGTCGCGGCAATGGCCGACCCCGCCATGTTCGATCCGCAAGCCGCGATACAGTCAGGAGCCGACCAGGCTCGGCAACGGGTGGCGGTGTCGTCGGTGATCGAGGGCGACCACATTGGGTTCCGTCGGCTCTGGCAGATCTTCGTCGACGAGGCGGCCCGCCACCCCGCCGTGGACGCCCAAACCCTGCATCAGATTACGACGAATCTGTATGCGGTCGAGGATCTGTTCGAGACCGCGAAGTTCACCGGTTATCGTGACCAGCATCGGCGCCAGATGCTCGAGGAGATGTCGCAGCCCTCGGTGATGATGGACTCGCTGCTTCACGGCCAAACCCGCGATGCCTGGACACTGTGGGAGGTCGCGAACTATCTTCGACTGCCGACCGAAGGCCCATTCGTGGTCATTGCCGCCGAGATTCTCAGTATGGGGTTTGAGGCGCTGCCCGAAATCGAGTCGAAGCTGCGCAGCCTGGACGTGTTCTCGGCCTGGCGGCTGCTGCCCGACCTGCAAGTGGGTATTGTGCACGTCGCCTCTGACGACCATCTCGACCGGATCATTGCGTTGTTGACCCGGATGGCTACAGACCGGGTGGGCGTCAGTGCCCGCTTCGACGACCTGCAAGACACCCCGCACGCGTTGCACTTCGCCAAGGTATCGCTGCGCGGCCGGGCCGGCGCCGGAAAAAAAGTGGCGGTGTTCGATGGCTCGATGTTGGCCACCGCTGCCGTCAGTTCCCCAAGTGTCATGATGAAATCGGCATGCGCTGCCCTGGACTGTTTCGCCGACCTGCCCCACAAAGAACGCGAGATGCTCTTCGAAACGTTTCGGGTGTGGCTGGACACCGATACCTCGGTGTGCGCCACCGCCGACGTTCTTTTCTGCCATCCCAACACCGTGCGTAAGCGGCTACACCGGATCGAACAGCGCAGCGGCCGATCCATGTCGCGGCCTCGCGATGTCTTGGAACTCTGTTTGGCCTTGGAAGTGCATAGCCGCCTGATGTAGGAGTACCGCACACCGTATCGCAGTGCACGAGCCCGGTGCCGGTGGCCCAAACCTGGGGCGATCTTGCTGATGTGCTCCGCTACACCGGTGGGGCGCCGAGAGTGTTGTGCAGCACCTCGACGGCGACCACATACGAGGCGACCATTGATTCGCAAGCGCGCGGTTCTCAAACCATGTCCCCAGCGTCCCAATAGTTCTGAAAAGGTCGAGGATCAATGTGGTCCCACGGGATCGGCGGACCTGCGGGTCGAATCGATTGGATGGGAGTGAGCGCCATGACCGGCGTGTCTCGGTGTGGACATCTGTCCCTGCCGGAGGCGGCTGACAAATTGGCGATTCGAGACTTGGTCGACGCATTTGCGTACTGCGCAGATCGGCACGATACTGCCGGTCAGCTGGCACTGTTCACCGAGGATGCTGATCTCGTGGTCTACGCCGACAGTAACGATCCGGCGCCCACCAAGAAGATTCGGGGACGGGCGGCCTTGGCGCCGGTGTGCGATCAACTCAACGCTTACCAAGCCACCATGCACGTGAATGGTCAAAGCATCACGAGAGTTGACGTCGTGAGGGCCTCAGGCGTGACCTACTGCCTGGCTTACCAACTCAAAGTCGACGGAACTGCCCGGAGCTTGATGATCGTGGCGATCCGTTACCTGGATTCCTTTGTCAAACAGGAGGGCAGGTGGTTTATCCGCCACCGCCAAGTCATGGTCGCTTGGACCGAAACGCGCTCGCTCGCAACCCGTTAGGCAGGCATTCAGGTCCGCGCTTCAGTAAGCCGTATCGACGCGGCCCCGCGCCCGGCGCGTATTTAGGCGGTGGGTCGGCATCGACGATGCGCGGCAGCAGTTGTTCCAGAGTTCCCTGCACACCGATGTGCTCGACCACGCCTGGCGCGAAATCGGCTGTCGCCACACTGAATTTCCCCATCCACAACGGACCCTGAGAGTCTCCACGCGAGATCACATCCACGACGAGGCGAAAGGGAAAGGAAAGCGTCGATCGGAGAATTACCGACCATGACGCGGCGTCGTCCTGCTACCTGCGCAAGGAGTGGTCATAGGTAGGGGTCGGCCCAGGCGCTGATGATGCGAGCCGCCCGCGCAGCCTGGTTCTTCCCGGTGAGGAGATGGTCGGCACCCTCGAGCGAAACGAAGCTGCGGGGATGTCGGGCGGTGCGGAAGATCTCGCTGGCATTAGCGATGCCAACGGTGTTGTCGGTCGGTGAATGCATAACGAGCAGCGCTCGGCGCAGGGTGCGGATCCGCTCGCGGAGATCGGCGGCGCGGACGTCCTCGATGAAATGCCGCTTCAGAGTCAGTGCCTTGCCGCCGATGAGGAGTTGGGCCTCGCCGTCGGCCTCGATTCGGTGGACCAGGGCGTCGTAGATGCGCTCGACGTGGGCGGGTTCGTATGGTGCCCCAATACTGGCCACCGCCGCCACCGTCGCACATTCGTGCGCGGCGGCGATGACGGCCGCGCCCCCGAAGGAGTGCCCGACGAGCAGCCGCACGTCGCGTCCCGACCCGTTCATGAACTCCACCGCCAAAACAGTGTCCGCGACCTTGTGGGAGAACGACCCGTCACCCCAGTCCCCCTCGGAGTCACCCAAGCCGAGGTTGTCGAAGCGGAGCATGCCGATGCCCTCGCTGGCGAGGCGCTTACAAATCCGGCTCGCGGCCGGACAGTCCTTCCCGAGGGTGAAGCCGTGGGCGAAAACGCCCCATCCGCGCACCTCCCCCTCCGGCAGATCGATGAGTCCCGCCAGGGTGGGTCCGGTGGTGCCGGGGAACCTGACGCTTTCGGGCATGCGCGTTATCCTGTCACCGCTGATCACGATCGCACGTAGCGCTGGACCTCATGCGGGAACATTGGCCAACCCGGTGATCGGCCACCCGAGGGCCCCTGCACGCCACGAAATCGTGCGAACCGGGTCCGCTGGGTTTCATGTGGGCAGCCAACAGACGCCACAGTGCGTTGTTCCCTTTCCGGGCGAGTCAGCCGGCACTAAGACCGTTCCTTCAGTCGTATCTCCTTAGCGTATGGTCGCCGCAATTACCTGCCGCGTCGATGTATGGGCCAACACTGCTGGCGCGCAACAGTTGTGCCGCCGCACATCGCTGACGTCTCCGGCCTGTTGCGGGAGGTCGCCGATGGGCAGGCGACGGCATCAGGGCCAACGCAGCGAAGGCGGGGAACATCGCCAGACGCCTGCGTTTTGTGCACCGCTACACCGAGGAGGCGTCTGAAGTGTTGTGCCACACCTCGACGACGGCCGCAGACGAGGCGACCATTAAAGGGCAAGCGCGAGGTCCTCAAGCCCGGGTCCCCCGCGTCGCAACAGTGCCGAAAAGCCGGTGAGACGGGTGTATTCAATGAGCGCACTGTCGTTCCGGGGTGTCTACGACGCCATCGAGAGGCAGGTGAGCCCACGGGTCGAGGCGACGGTGAACTCTCGCGAGTACACCGCCGTCACGACTGGCGTGAAGAGGCTCCGCAGCGTGGTCGCGATCCGGATCGAGTTTCTCAATGCCCGCCTGCTGCATCTGGTCAATCTGCCCGCCGGCTCTGACATCCGGAAACTCCGACGGCAGATCGGCGAACTCGACTACGAGGTCCGTACATTGCGGATGACGCTGGAGGCACGCCTGGCGGAGCGGAAGGACATCAATGGCGCCGACTCCTGATCCCCTTTCCGCGCTCGGCCGCGTCCGCCAGGAGGTCGAGCGCAACGCGCTGCGGGCACGCAACGGGATCAGGATGGTGATCGGGACTTCTGCCCCGAAACTGGGCGCGACCCCGCGGGATACGTTGTGGCGCAACGGCCGTGCGCAGCTGTTCCGCTATCGCAACGACGGGGTGCGCCACCAGCCTCCCCTGTTGATCGTCTTCAGTCTGGTCAGCCGGGCCTACATCTTGGACCTCACACCAGGGAACAGCTTCATCGAGCATCTCCTGCGGGCGGGCTTCGACGTCTACCTTCTGGACTGGGGCGAGCCGGACGAGCGCGACGCCCGCAATAGCCTCGAGTTCTACGCCGACGGCGCCATCCCGGCCGCGATCCGCGCAGTGTGCAAACGTTCCGAGACCGGCGAGGTCAACCTCCTCGGCTACTGCTTCGGCGGGAACTTGACCCTACTGCACGGGGCACACCACCCCGACGCACCGATCCGCAGCCACACCGTAGTGGCGTGCCCCGTGGATTACGACCAGATGCCGTTCCGAACTGCATTCGGTTCGACAGCGCAAGAAGTCGACGAGGTGCTCGACGAGAACGGCAACGT
>DASQRI010000577.1:0-8003 GCA_035642975.1 Mycobacterium sp. | reverse complement strand
TGAGCTGTCCCGGCTGACCGGCGCCGACCGGGCCGACATCGAGGCGCGGCGGCTGACCCACGCCCGCGGCGCGGCCCGGTCCCTCGGCGTCACCGTGCTGCTCAAGGGGTCGACCACGGTCATCTGCTCCCCGCCGGACTCGCCCTGGGCCCGGCCGGACCGGGTGAACTCCACCGGCACGCCGTGGCTGGCCACCGCCGGGTCCGGCGACGTGCTGTCCGGCATGATCGGTGCCCTACTGGCCGCGGGCCTGCCGACAGCCGAAGCCGCCGCCGCCGGGGCCTTCGTGCACGCCCGCGCGGCGGCGCTGTCGGCCGCCGACCCCGGCCCGGGCGACGCGCCGACATCGGCGTCACGCATCGTCGGCCATATCCGAGCCGCCCTGGCCACCCTCTAGTCGCACGCCACCCACCGAAAGGATCCGTCGTGACCGCCAGTCGCCCGTCCGTCCCCGCACACTCGATCGCGCCCGCCTACACAGGCCGCATGTTCACCACCCCGGTGCCGGCATTACGGCTGCCCGAGGAGTCGATGGATCCCGAGGCCGCCTACCGCTTCATCCACGACGAGCTGATGCTCGACGGCAGCTCGCGGCTGAACCTGGCCACTTTCGTCACCACCTGGATGGACCCCCAGGCGGACAGGCTGATGGCCGAAACGTTCGACAAGAACATGATCGACAAGGACGAGTACCCCATAACCGCGGCGATCGAGCAGCGATGCGTATGCATGGTGGCCGACCTGTTCCACGCCGAGCACCTGCGCGACGACGACCCGTCCAGCGCCTGTGGTGTCTCCACCATCGGCTCCAGCGAGGCGGTCATGCTCGGCGGGCTCGCGCTCAAGTGGCGGTGGCGCGCCAAGGTCGGAAAGGACTGGAAAGGGCGTACTCCCAACCTGGTGCTGGGGTCCAACGTTCAGGTGGTCTGGGAGAAGTTCTGCCGCTACTTCGACGTCGAACCCCGCTACCTGCCGATGGAGGAGGGCCGCTACGTCATCACGCCCGAGCAGGTTGTCGACGCCGTCGACGAGGACACCATCGGCGTGGTGGGGATCTTGGGCACCACCTACACCGGCGAGCTGGAACCGATCGCCGAGATCTGCGCCGCACTGGACAAACTGGCCGCCGACGGCGGCGTGGACGTTCCGGTGCACGTGGACGCCGCCAGCGGCGGCTTCGTAGTGCCCTTCCTGCACCCGGAGCTGAAGTGGGACTTCCGGCTGCCCCGGGTCGTGTCGATCAACGTCAGCGGCCACAAGTACGGGCTGACCTACCCCGGCATCGGGTTCGTGGTGTGGCGCAGCAAGGACTATCTGCCCGAGGACCTGGTCTTTCACGTCAACTACCTCGGCGGCGACATGCCCACGTTCACGCTGAACTTCTCCCGCCCCGGCAACCAGGTGATCGGCCAGTACTACAACTTCCTCCGCCTGGGCCGCGAGGGCTACACCCAGGTCATGCATAGCTTGTCGTCGACTGCCCGATGGCTGGGTGAGCAGCTGCGGGAAGCCGACCACTGTGAAGTGATCACGGACGGCTCGGCGATCCCCGTCGTCGCCTTCCGGCTGGCCCGCGGCCTGGGCTACACCGAATTCGACGCCTCACACGAGCTACGGTGCTTCGGCTGGCAGGTGCCGGCCTACACCATGCCGGACAACGCCACCGACGTATCGGTGCTGCGCATCGTGGTGCGCGAGGGGTTGTCCGCCGACCTGGCCCGTGCGCTGCACGACGACGCCCGCACAGCCTTGGCCAGCCTGGACAAGCTCAAGCCCAGCGGTCACTACACAGCCCAACATTTCGCCCACTGACCTGCCGGAATACGGCCCGCAGAGTCCCCTCTGGGACAATGGCGGCCGTGGCCGTTATGCCGATATCCCTGACGCCGGGCGTCCTCGCTGAGGCCGTGGTGGACCTGGGCGCCATTGCGCACAACGTCCGGGTGCTGCGCGAGCACGCCGGTGGCGCGCAACTGATGGCCGTCGTCAAGGCCGACGGCTACGGACACGGCGCCGTCCAGGTCGCCCGGACGGCGTTGGCCGCGGGTGCCGCCGAACTGGGTGTCGCCACCGTCGACGAGGCGCTGGCGCTGCGCGCCGACGGCATCACCGCGCCGGTGCTGGCTTGGCTGCATCCGCCCGGCATCGACTTCGGGCCCGCGCTGCTCGCCGACGTGGAGATCGCGGTGTCCTCGCTGCGTCAGCTCGACGAGGTGCTGGACGCGGCCCGTCGCACCGGGCGCACCGCAACGGTGACCCTCAAAGTGGACACCGGGCTGAACCGCAACGGCGTCGCGCTGGCGCATTACCCGTCAATGCTGGGTGCGGTGCGTCAAGCCACGGCCGAGAACGCCATTCGGCTACGTGGGCTGATGTCGCATATGGTTTACGCTGACCAGCCGAACAATCCGATCAATAATGTTCAGGCGCAACGATTTACCGACATAGTGGCCGAGGCGCGCGACCAGAAAGTGCAGTTCGAGGTCGCGCACCTGTCGAACTCATCGGCCACCATGTCGCGTCCCGATCTGGCCCTCGACATGGTGCGGCCGGGTGTCGCGGTGTACGGACTGAGTCCGGTGCCCACCCTGGGTGACATGGGGTTGATACCGGCGATGACGGTGAAATGCACTGTCGCATTGGTGAAATCGATTCGGGCCGGTGAGGGCGTGTCGTATGGGCACACCTGGATCGCACGCCAAGACACCACCGTCGCGCTGATGCCGATCGGCTATGCCGACGGCGTGTTCCGGTCGTTGGGTGGGCGGCTGGACGTGCTGATCAACGGCAGGCGGCGCCCCGGTGTCGGTCGCATCTGCATGGACCAGTTCCTGGTCGACCTCGGTCCAGGACCCGTCGACGTCGCCGAAGGCGACGAGGCCATCCTGTTCGGGCCGGGCACGCGGGGCGAGCCGACTGCCCAGGACTGGGCGGATCTGCTCGACACCATCCACTACGAAGTGGTGACCAGTCCGCGAGGGCGGATCACCAGGACCTACCGCAAGGCCGAAAATCGTTGAGCGGTGACAATCATGACGGCTCTCACATGGACAGGGCCGGGCTGGCACGGTGGCTGGCAGGTGCCGCGGGGCTGAGCGCCGTGGGCACCATCGCCGGAGTCACGTTGGCCCGCTCGATGACTCGCCGTGCGGACATCGAAGACCACTATGCGCACGAGGATTTCGAGACGCTCGACGGTGACCGCAGCTACCTCGTGACAACGCCCGACGGCGTTCCGTTGGCGGTGCGCGAGGTCGGTCCCACCGACGCGCAACTGACCGTCGTGTTCGCCCACGGATTCTGCCTTCGCATGGGCGCCTTCCACTTTCAGCGCATACGGTTGTCCGAGGAGTGGGGTCCGCAGGTCCGGATGATCTTCTACGACCAACGCGGCCACGGCCGATCTGGCGAAGCGCCGCCGGACACCTACACGGTGACACAGCTGGGCAAGGACTTGGAGACGGTGCTGCAGGTGATCGCGCCGCGCGGCCCGATCGTGCTGGTCGGGCATTCGATGGGCGGGATGACGGTGTTGTCGCACGCCCGGCAGTACCCGCAGCACTACGGCGGCCGGATCGTCGGCGCCGCGCTGATCTCGTCCGCCGCCGAGGGGGTGGCCAAGTCACCGCTCGGCGAGATCCTGAACAATCCTGCGCTGGAAGCTGTTCGGCGGGCCGCGCGGTCAGCCCCCAAGCTGGTTCACCGCGGCCGCAACGCGGCGCGTTCGCTGATCGGGCCGATCCTTCAGGCGGCGTCCTACTCGAACGTGAACGTCAGCCCGAGCATCGTCGCTTTCTCCGACAAGATGATGCTGGGCACTCCGATCCCGACCATGGTGGAGTTCTTGCACGCGCTGGAGGTGCACGACGAGACCGCGGCACTGCCCACGCTGGCGAAGATTCCGACGCTGATTGTCTGCGGTGAAAACGACCTGGTCACCCCCGCCAAGTACTCAAAGAAAATAGCCGAGGCGTTGCCGGATTCCGAGCTGGTGATCGTCGCGCGGGCAGGCCATTTGGTGTTGCTGGACAAGCCCGAGCCAATCAACGACGGGCTGGTGCGACTGGTCAAGCGGGCCACCCCAAGCAGGCTGGCGGCGTTGAGCCAGCGGTGGCGCGATCGGGTCCTGCGCCGTGACTAAGGCGCAGTCCGGCCTCGCCACGCTGCCGCGTGTCGAAGACACCGTCGCGCTCGGCTCGAAGCTGGGCGGCGAGTTGCGCGCCGGCGACGTCGTGGTGCTCTCCGGCCCGCTCGGTGCTGGAAAAACTGTGCTGGCCAAGGGTATTGCGGCGGCTATGGAGGTCGATGGTCCGGTGACCTCGCCGACGTTCGTGCTGGCGCGAGTGCATCCGGCGCGACGGGCCGGCGCTCCGGCGATGGTCCACGTCGACGTCTATCGATTACTGGACCACACCGGTGCCGATCTGCTCGACGAGCTCGAATCGCTGGATCTCGACACCGAGCTCGACGACGCCGTCGTGGTGGTGGAGTGGGGTGAGGGGCTGGCCGAACGGTTGTCCGACCGGCACCTGGACGTCCGCCTCGAGCGAATCACCAACTCCGACACCAGGACCGCGACGTGGCAGTGGAGCGGCGCCAATGAGTGCGCCGGCGACGATGCAGAGCGCAGCGATGAGGTGGGGGCACCTCCCGCTTGCGGGGGAGAGCGGCGCCAATGAGTGAGCTGGTGCTCGCGATCGACACCGCGACCCCGGCGGTCACCGCCGGGCTGGTCCGCCGGGGCGGCGACCGGCTCGAGGTTCTCGCCGAGCGGGTCACCATCGACCCCCGCGCGCACGCCGAACGGATCACCCCGAACGTGTTGGCCGCCCTTGCCGATGCCGGGCATGCGATGGCCGACCTCGGCGCCGTCGTCGTCGGCTGTGGCCCGGGTCCGTTCACCGGTCTGCGAGTCGGGATGGCGACCGCGGCGGCCTTCGGGCACGCACTTGGCATCCCGGTGCACGGGGTGTGCAGCCTCGACGCCATCGGCGGGCAGACCTCCGGTGCGGCGCTGGTGGTTACCGACGCTCGCCGGCGCGAGGTTTACTGGGCCCGCTACCGCGACGGCGTCCGCATCGACGGTCCGGCGGTCAGCGCCCCGGCGGATGTCGACCACGTTGGCGCGCGGTTGGTCGCCGGTTCGCCCGAGCACGCGGCGCTGTTCGGGCTGCCGTGTGAACCGCGGTACCCCACGGTGATTGGTCTGGTGGCCGCGGTGGCCGACTGGTCACAGCCGCCGCCAGCCCTGGTGCCGCTGTATCTGCGTCGGCCGGACGCCAAGACGCTGGCCGAGCGGGACGACGATGCGGGCCGGAACGGCCGGAGGAGGAGTCACGCCAACGACTCGGGCCAGGCGGCCGGCCGGTGAACGTGACCATCGACGGGCTCACTGGCGCCGACGCCGACCGCTGCGCGGAGCTGGAGTCGGTGTTGTTTCCCGGCGACGACCCTTGGCCGACAGACGCTTTCGTGCGCGAGCTCGCTGCAGATCACAATCACTACGTGGCCGCACGCAATGGCGACGCATTGATCGGCTACGGCGGCATTTCACGCTTGGGTCGCACGCCGCCCTTCGAATATGAAATCCACACCATCGGCGTCGATCCGGCGTATCAGGGCCGTGGCATCGGCCGTCGGATACTGGCCGAGCTGCTGAACATCGCCGCGGGCGGAGTCGTGCATCTGGAGGTTCGTACCGACAACGACGCGGCGATCGCGCTGTACCGCAGCGTCGGATTCACTGAAGTGGGCCTGCGCCGACGGTATTACCGGATCAGCGGCGCCGATGCGTACACGATGCGGAGGTCGGCTTTATGACATCGGGGACCACGGTCTTGGCAATCGAAACCTCCTGCGACGAAACCGGAGTCGGCATCGCCCGACTCGACGGCGACGGCACGGTGACATTGTTGGCCGACGAGGTGGCCTCCAGCGTCGATGAACACGTTCGGTTCGGCGGCGTCGTGCCCGAGATCGCATCGCGAGCACACCTGGAGGCGCTCGGCCCGGCCATGCACCGCGCGTTGGCCGCCGCGGGCGTGGACAAACCCGACGTGGTGGCGGCCACCATCGGGCCGGGGCTTGCCGGTGCGCTGCTGGTGGGAGTTGCTGCGGCCAAAGCTTATTCGGCCGCGTGGGGTGTGCCGTTCTACGCGGTCAACCATTTGGGCGGACACCTGGCCGCCGACGTGTACGAGCACGGGCCGCTGCCGGAGAGCGTGGCGCTGCTGGTGTCCGGCGGGCACACCCACCTGCTGCACGTGCGGTCGCTGGGGGAGCCGATCGTCGAACTGGGCAGCACCGTCGACGACGCGGCGGGGGAGGCCTACGACAAGGTGGCCCGACTGCTGGGGCTGGGGTATCCGGGCGGCAAGGCGCTCGACGATCTGGCGCGCACCGGTGACCGGGACGCGATCGTGTTTCCCCGTGGCATGACCGGACCGGCCGACGAGCCGCACGCCTTCAGCTTCTCCGGGCTCAAGACCGCGGTCGCGCGGTACGTGGAAAGCCATCCGGAGGCGGCGACCGCGGACGTCGCCGCGGGGTTCCAGGAAGCGGTGGCCGATGTGCTGACCATGAAGGCGGTCCGCGCGGCCGCCGAGCTCGGCGTATCCACGCTGCTCATCGCGGGTGGCGTGGCCGCCAACTCGCGGTTGCGCGAGCTCGCCGCGCAGCGCTGCGCGGCGGCCGGCTTGACGCTGCGCATCCCCGGACCGCGGCTGTGCACCGACAACGGAGCGATGATCGCGTCCTTCGCCGCGCACCTGGTGGCCGCCGGTGCGCCGCCGTCTCCGCTGGACGTGGCGAGCGACCCGGGCCTGCCGGTGGTAAAAGCCCAAGTCAACTGACAGCGAAGATGCACCGGGCCGACCTTGAGTGCTAGCACTCGCATGTATAGAGTGCTAGGTGGCAATCGGACAATCCCCGCGTCGGCACCCGCGACGACGACGCGTGGGCACGGACGAATGCCGAAGCACCTGGTAATTCGGACAGTCCGGGGCAACCGCCCCGGACCTGCTACCAACAAAGTGGAGGGCTCCAATCGTGGCGAGCGTGAAGATCAAGCCACTCGAGGACAAGATCCTCGTACAGGCCAACGAGGCCGAGACCACGACCGCATCCGGTCTGGTCATTCCCGACACCGCTAAGGAAAAGCCCCAGGAGGGCAAAGTCGTCGCCGTCGGCCCCGGCCGGTGGGATGAGGACGGCTCGAAGCGGATACCGCTGGACGTGTCGGAGGGTGACACCGTCATCTACAGCAAGTACGGCGGCACCGAGATCAAGTACAACAACGAGGAGTACCTGATCCTGTCGGCCCGCGACGTGCTGGCCGTCGTCTCCAAATAACGTCTCCAAATAACTAGAGGCGTGATCCGCCCCGGCGATCCCCACGTCAATACGTGGGCGGTTTCCGGGGCGGACCGCTTTATTCAGACGGGACAGAAAGACTTATGAGCAAGCTGATTGAGTTCAACGAGACGGCGCGGCGCGCGCTGGAAGCCGGCGTGGACAAGCTCGCCGACGCAGTCCGGGTAACGCTGGGCCCGCGCGGCCGGCATGTAGTGCTGGCCAAGGCTTTTGGCGGGCCTACGATCACCAACGACGGTGTTACCGTCGCCCGCGAGATCGACCTGGAAGACCCGTTCGAGAATCTGGGTGCCCAGCTGGTCAAGTCGGTGGCCACCAAGACCAACGACGTCGCCGGCGACGGCACCACCACCGCGACCGTGCTGGCGCAGGCCATCATCAAGGGTGGGCTGCGCAACGTCGCCGCCGGCGCCAACCCGATCGCGCTCGGTTCGGGTATCAGCAAGGCCGCCGACGCGGTGTCCGAGGCGCTGCTGGCATCGGCCACCCCGGTGTCCGGCAAGAAAGGCATCGCGCAGGTGGCCACCGTGTCGTCGCGCGACCAGCAGATCGGCAAGTTGGTCGGCGAGGCCATGACCAAGGTCGGCCACGACGGTGTCGTGAGCGTCGAGGAGTCGTCGACCTTGAACACC
>DASQRI010000576.1:0-2380 GCA_035642975.1 Mycobacterium sp. | reverse complement strand
CATGCACTGGTTCGCAGTGGATGGGCGCAGGATGTGGTCGCCGCGCGGCCGGTGGTGCGCGCCCGCACCCCGCGGGTGGTCGCCCTCGATGACGGGGGCTACGCCGAGGCCCGCGACCCGGCGGCCCGAACCGCGCGGCTGCCGTCGGTCGCGCTGCGCGCCGCCCGCTCGGCGTTGCAGGCCGAGGCGCCGGTGCTCGTTCAGGTGCCGCGGCGCGGCTACGTCCCCTCGCTGGCTTGCGGGCGTTGCCGGGCGATTGCCCGCTGTCGGCATTGCACCGGCCCGCTGTCGATGGACGACCGGGACGGGATGGTTCCGATCTGCCGGTGGTGCGGCCGGGCCGACGTCGCGCTGCGGTGTGCCCGCTGCGGGTCGGACGCGGTGCGCGCCGTCGTGGTGGGCGCGCGGCGCACCGCCGAAGAGCTGGGCCGGGCGTTCCCGGATACGACGGTGATCACGTCGTCGGGCGAAGCGGTGGTGACCGAGGTCGATGATCGCCCGGCGCTGGTGGTGGCCACGCCCGGCGCGGAACCGCGCGCGTCGGGCGGGTACGGCGCGGCGTTGTTGCTGGACAGTTGGGCGCTGCTGGGCCGTCAGGATCTGCGCGCGGCCGAAGACACGCTGCGGCGCTGGATGGCCGCCGCGGCCCTGGTGCGGTGGCGAGACGACGGTGGCGTGGTGACCGTCGTCGCCGAGGCATCCGTCCCGACCGTGCAAGCGCTGATCCGCTGGGATCCGGTCGGCCACGCCGAGGCCGAATTGGCGGCTCGCGCCGAGGTTGCCTTGCCACCGAGTGTGCACATGGCCGCTCTCGACGGCGCCGCCGAGGCGGTGGCGGCTCTGCTCGACGAATTGCAGCTGCCGGACAGCGCCGAGCTGCTCGGCCCGGTGGAGTTGCCGGCGGGGGCGCGGCGACCGCCCGGGACTCCGGCCGACGTGTCGGTGACCCGGATGTTGGTGCGGGTGTGCCGCGAGCAAGGCCTAGCGCTGTCGGCGGAGCTGCGGCGTGCGGTCGCGGTGACCAGTGCCCGGCAAACCGACGACCCGGTCCGGGTGCAGATCGACCCGCTGCAGATCGGTTAGCTGGTGTGGCGGGCCGCTTCCTGGACAAGCTGCACGCGCGAGGTCAGACGGAGCTTGGTGTAGACGTGCGTGAGATGTGATTGCACGGTGCGGGGTGAGACGAAAAGCCTTGCGGCGATGTCGCTGTTGGCCAGTCCTTCGCTGACCAGGCGGACCACGTCGCGCTCGGCCGGCGTGAGTGAGGCCCAGCCGCTGGTGGGCCGTTTGCGTTCGCCTCGGCCACGTTGCGCGTAGGCGATGGCTTCCTCGGTAGATAGCGCCGTGCCCTCGGTCCAAGCGGAGTCAAAGTCGGCCTGACCCATGGCGTCTCGCAGCGCAGCCGCTGAGGCTGCGTACCCGGTGTCATAGACCTTGAACCGCACCGCGCCCATCCGTTCCCGGATGGCCTCTGCTGCGCCGCAGAGGCGGGCGGCTTCGCGGTGACTGCAGGCCTCGCCGGCCAGAACGGCCAGGCATTCGAGAATGTCGGGGACGCCAAGGTGCGCCCCGATTGTCGCCGCGAGGGCGAGCGCATCATGGGCGTCGCGCTCCGCCTGGTCTGGTTCACCCGCCGCGATCGCCACGCGGGCGCGGATCGTCAGCGCCAATGCCGAGTACCAGCCGGGTGTAGTCGAAACGGCCTCGTCGGCCAAGCGGCGGGCGGCGGCGATGTCCCCGTCGGCCAGCGCGGCCTCGGCATTCCACACGCGCCGCAGTGCCGCCACCGCACCACCCACGACAGTCATGTGCTGGCGGGCGGCCTCGCGCGCCTCGTGCGCCGCTGCACCATCCCCGGCCGCCAGGGCCGCGAATCCCAACGCCAAGTGCCCCAATACCGCGTACCTCCCGCCAAGCTCCGCGCCGCCCTCGAGGGTCGCCTCGGCCGCCGCTCGGGCTGCGGCCGCCTCACCCTGGTATGCGAGTCCCAAGCCCTGAGCCCCGAGGCTGGTCACCCTCCAGATCTCGTCGTGAGCCGCCTCGGCCTCGGCCGCCACCTCGCCGAATTGTGTGACAACCCCGTCCAGATCGCCCTGCATCATCTGCGCCAACCCGAGCCAAACGCGACACTGACGCGAGTTGGACCCGTCGCCGATCGCGTCGGCGAGGTCGCGTCCTTCTTGGCCGGCCGCACGCACCGCGAGCGGGTCACCCGCGACGGCCGCCGCGTTGGCCTGCAGGGTGAGGATCTGGCTCAGTCTCCAACGATCGTCCAACGCCCGGGCCAGGCCGATCGCCTCGGTGAAGTATGGCCGGGCCGCCTCGGCGTTGTAGCTCATGCCGACGATGAAGCCGCGGGCGGTCAATGCCCGGGCCAACA
>DASQRI010000575.1:0-7790 GCA_035642975.1 Mycobacterium sp. | reverse complement strand
CACCACGTCGGCGACGGCGTCGGCGACCCCGAGCTGCACCGAGATCTCCACCGCGCCGTCCAGGCGAATCACGGTCGCGTCAATGCCGCGGGCCGCCAAGTCTTCTCGAACCAAGTTCGGGTACGCGGTGGCGATGCGCCGACCGGCCAGGTCCTCGATGGTCCAGTCGCGTCCGGCCGGCGCGGCGTAACGAAAGCTGGAGGACCCGAAGCCCAGCGCCAGTCGTTCGTGCACCGACGCGCGGGACTCACGCGCCAAATCCCTTCCGGTGATTCCGAAGTCGAGCTCCCCCGACCCGACATAGATGGCAATGTCTTTGGGACGCAGGAAAAAGAACTCGACGTGGTTGTGCGGGTCGATGACCGTCAAGTCTTTCGGATCAGTTCGACGGCGGTAGCCGGCCTCGGCGAGGATCTCGACGGCCGGTTCGCTCAGCGCCCCCTTGTTGGGGACGGCCACCCGCAGCCTCGTCGATCCGTTTCGGCGGTGTGGTGTCATCACAGCTTCCGGTACACGTCGTCGAGCGTCAGCCCGCGGGCGATCATCAGCACCTGGGCCCAGTACAGCAACTGGCTGATCTCCTCGGCGAGTGCGTCGTCGGATTCGTGCTCGGCCGCCAGCCACACTTCACCGGCCTCCTCCAGGATCTTCTTACCCAGCCGGTGCACGCCAGCGTCCAGCGCGGCGACGGTGCCGCTGCCGGGCGGACGGGTACGGGCCCGTTCGCCGAGCTCGGCAAACAAATCATCGAAGGTCTTCACGGCCAGCGATTGTTTCATGGCCAGGTAAGCAAAGTCACGGCGGTTTCAGGTCGCGGCGGGTGAGCCGCTTGCCGGCGACACCTCGTGGGGCATGTCCTCCAGCGACACCCCGTTGGTTTCTCGGACCCATCGCCACACGAAAACTAGTGACAGCGCAGCACACAGCGCGTAGAAGCCATAAGCCACGCCGAGCGCGTGCCGCAGCGCCGGGAAGGTCACGGTGATGGTCCAGTTGGCCATCCATTGCACACCCGAGGCCAATCCCAGCGCCGCGGACCGGATGCGGTTGGGGAACATCTCGCCCAGCAGCACCCACAAAACCGGCCCCCATGAGATACCGAACGCGACGACGAACAGGTCGGCGGCGACCAGCGCGGTCAGCCCTGAGGCCTCGCCGAGTTGGGGCCGGCCGTTGAGGGTCGATGCGTTAGTGAAAACGACGGTCAGCGTCGCCAGCGTCAATGCCATGCCCGCTGACCCGGCCAACAACAGCCGCCTGCGGCCGAGCCGGTCGATCAGCGCGATCGCCACCAAAGTGATCAAAACGTTGACCCCGGTGGTCACCAGCGCGATGGTGAACGACGACTTCTCGCCGAATCCCACTGCCTCCCAGAGCACATCCGAGTAGAAGAAGATCACATTGATGCCGACGAACTGCTGAAAGATCGCCAGCCCCAAGCCCACCCAGACGATGCTGTACAGCCCGCCGGTAGGCTTACGCAGGTCGCGCCAGGATGGTGGGTTCTGCTGCTCCAGCGTTTGCGCGATCCGGCTTATCGTCGGCTCCACGTCGCGGTCACCCAGCAGCGTGGAAAGCACCCGGCGGGCCTGCGTAACTCGTTGTCGTGCAACGAGATAACGCGGTGACTCCGGAATCGTGAACAGCAACGCGACATACAGCAGTGCCGGCACCAGCTCACTGAGGTAGGTCCAGCGCCACGCGGCCAGACCCAGCCAGAGCTGCCCGCTGGAGCCGCCAGCGAGATGAAACGGCAACCAGGTCAATGCCAATGCGCCGCAAATGCCGCAGACAATGGCGAGCTGCTGCAGGGAACCGAGCCGACCGCGCAAACGCGGCGGCGAGATTTCGGCGATGTAGGCCGGGGCGGCAACCGACGACAAGCCGATGCCGAGGCCGCCGATGGTGTGAAAGATCACGAACGTCCAGATGCTGCCGGCCAACCCGGCTCCGAGCCCGCAGATGAGAAACAGCACGGCGGATAGCTTCATCATCGCCAGGCGGCCCATCCGGTCCGCGATCCGTCCGGCCAACACCGCTCCGACAGCGGCGCCCATCACCGCCGAGGACGCGGCGAAACCCAGGACCGCGTTACCGATGTGAAAGTTGGCCTGCAGCGCCTTAACTGCGCGGTTGGTCACCGAGATGTCGTAGCCGAAGAACAGTCCACCGATCGCGGCCACCGACGCGAAGCGGGTTGCGGACAACACAGCGACACGGGCGGCGCCGTGGTCGACAGGTACGTCCTCAGCGGCCATGACGTCCTTCAATGCTGTCGGGGTCTCGACTGGGCAGAGGATACCGTCGTCCGCGCCGGGACTATCGGCGATCAGACGTTGAAATATTTGGCTTCGGGGTGGTGCAGGATGAACGCGTCGGTCGACTGCTCGGGATGCAGCTGCAGCTCCTCCGACAGCGCCACCCCGATGCGCTCCGGCTCCAACAGGGCCATGGTCTTGACCCGGTCCTCCAGGTCGGGGCACGCACCGTAGCCGAACGAGTACCGCGCTCCGCGGTAGCCGAGTTTGAAGTAGTCCTCGACGGCTTGGGGATCTTCGGCCGACATCGCCCGGTCGCCGGAGAATCGGAGCTCCTCCCGAATTCGGCGGTGCCAGTATTCGGCCAGCGCCTCAGTGAGCTGCACGCCGATACCGTGCACCTCGAGATAATCGCGGTACGAGTCGGCTGCGAACAGTTCGTTGGCGAAGTCGGCGATCGGCTGACCCATCGTCACCAGCTGGAACGGCATCACATCAACTTGTCCCCGCTCGACCGCCAGCTCGCGCGACCGGATGAAGTCGGCGATGCACAAGAATCGGTCACGCTGCTGACGCGGGAAGGTGAAGCGGAATCGCTGCTCGGCATCGGGCTTTGGTTCGGTGAGCAAGACGACGTCGTCGCCCTCGGACACCACCGGGAAGTAGCCGTACACCACGGCGGCATGCGCCAATACCCCGTCGGTGGAGAGCCGCTCGAGCCAGTACCGCAGCCGCGGTCGGCCCTCGGTCTCCACCAGCTCCTCGTACGACGGCCCTTCCCCGCCACGGACTCCGCGCAGACCCCACTGACCGAGGAACAGCGCACGCTCGTCGAGCAGGCCGGTGTAATCGGCCAGCGCCAGGCCCTTCACGATCCGAGACCCCCAGAACGGCGGCGCCGGGACTTCGATGTCGGCTGCGACGTCGGAGCGCTCGGGCAGAACGACCGGTTCCTCGGCGGCCTTGCGCTGTTCGGCGATGCGCTTGGAGCGCTCGTGGCGGGCTTTGCGTTCGGCTTCTTTCTCGCGGGCCGCCTCTGCTTCCAAGGCCTCCGGGCTGCCCGGCTCGACTGCCTCGCCGCGCTTGGCGCTCATGATGGTGTCCATCAGCTTCAGGCCCTCGAAAGCGTCTCGCGCGTAATGCACTTCGCCTTCATAGATCTCGGCGAGGTCGTTCTCCACATAGCCACGGGTCAGCGCCGCACCGCCGAGCAGCACCGGGAACTTCTCGGCGACGCCGCGGGTGTTCATCTCCTGGAGGTTTTCCTTCATCACCACGGTGGATTTCACCAGCAGGCCCGACATTCCCACCACGTCGGCCCTTTTGTCTTCGGCCACTTCGAGGATGTTGGCGATCGGCTGCTTGATGCCGATGTTGAGCACCTCGTAGCCGTTGTTACTCAAGATGATATCGACGAGGTTCTTACCGATGTCGTGCACGTCGCCCTTGACGGTGGCCAGCACGATGCGTCCCTTGCCGGAATCGTCGTCGGACTTCTCCATGTGCGGCTCAAGATGCGCGACGGCGGTTTTCATCACCTCGGCGGACTGCAACACGAACGGCAACTGCATCTGCCCGGAGCCGAACAACTCACCGACCGTCTTCATGCCGGCGAGCAGATTCTCGTTGATGATCTGCAACGGCGGCTTCTGGGTCATGGCCTCGTCGAGGTCGGCCTCTAAACCATTGCGCTCGCCGTCGACGATGCGTTGTGCCAACCGGTCGAACAGCGGCAGCTTGGCCAGCTCGGCGGCGCGGGATTCCTTGGACGACGCGGCCGAGACACCTTCGAACAGCCGCATCAGCTCCTGCAGCGGGTCGTACTCGTCGGCGCGGCGGTCGTAGACCAGATCCAGTGCGACCTTGCGGTGTTCTTCGGGTATCCGGTTCATTGGCAGGATCTTTGACGCGTGCACGATCGCCGAGTCCAGTCCGGCTTCCTGACATTCGTGCAAGAACACCGAGTTCAGTACCTGGCGCGCGGCGGGGTTCAGGCCGAACGAGATGTTGGACAACCCGAGCGTGGTTTGCACCCGCGGGTGGCGTTTCTTCAGCTCGCGGATCGCCCCGATAGTCTCGATGCCGTCTTTGCGTGACTCTTCCTGGCCGGTCGCAATGGTGAAGGTCAAAGTGTCGATGAGGATGGAGGATTCGTCGACGCCCCAGTTGCCGGTGATGTCGTTGATCAGCCGCTCGGCGATCTCGACTTTCTTCTCGACGGTACGGGCCTGACCCTCCTCGTCGATAGTCAGCGCCACCACGGCGGCGCCGTGCTCGGCGACGAGCTCCATGGTCTTGGCGAAGCGCGACTCGGGCCCGTCGCCATCCTCGTAGTTGACCGAGTTGATCGTGCAGCGACCGCCCAGGTGTTCCAAACCTGCTTGCAGCACCGGGGTTTCGGTGGAATCCAGCATGATCGGCAACGTCGACGCCGTCGCCAGCCGACTGGCCAGGGCCGTCATGTCAACGGCGCCGTCGCGGCCGACGTAGTCGACGCACAGGTCGAGCAGGTGCGCGCCGTCGCGAGTCTGGTCTTTGGCGATGTCCAGACACTTTTGATAGTCCTCGGCGATCATCGCCTCACGAAAAGCCTTGGAGCCGTTGGCATTTGTCCGCTCGCCGATCACCAACACGGAGGCGTCCTGGTTGAACGGTACGGCGGTGTACAACGAGGACACGCCCGGCTCATCGGTGATGTGCCGCTCGCCGCGCTGCGCGGTGCCGTCGTTGTACGGGGCCACCGCCGCGGCGACCTGACGGATGTGGTCCGGGGTGGTGCCGCAGCAGCCGCCGACCAGCGACAGACCGAACTCACTGATAAACCCGTCCAGCGCTACTGCCAATTCGTCTGGCTGCAAAGGGTATTCGGCGCCCTTGGCGCCGAGCACCGGCAACCCGGCGTTGGGCATCACCGACACCGGGATGCGGGCATGGCGGGACAGATAGCGCAGGTGCTCGCTCATCTCGGCCGGGCCGGTCGCGCAGTTCAAACCGATCATGTCCACACCGAGCGGCTCGATGGCCGTCAGTGCGGCACCGATCTCGCTGCCCAGCAGCATCGTCCCGGTGGTCTCGACGGTGACGTGGGTGAACACCGGGATGTGCCGCCCGGCCTGCTCCATCGCCCGTCGCGAGCCCAGCACCGCGGCCTTGAGTTGCAGCAAATCCTGGCAGGTTTCGATCAGGATGGCATCGGCGCCGGCGTCGAGCATGCCCAGTGCCGCCTCGGCATAGGCGTCGCGGATGAGGTGGTATTCGGTGTGGCCCAGGGTCGGCAGCTTGGTGCCCGGCCCCATCGACCCCAGCACGTAGCGCTTGCGGTCCGGGGTGGCCAGTTCGTCGGCAACCCGACGCGCGATCGCGGTACCCCGGTGCGACAGATCCCGGATCCGGTCGCCGATGTCATAGTCGCCGAGGTTGGACATGTTGCAGCCGAATGTGTTGGTCTCCACCGCGTCGGCGCCGGCCTCGAAATAGTTACGGTGGATTGTCTCCAGCACGTCGGGGCGGGTCTCGTTGAGGATCTCGTTGCAGCCCTCCAGGCCGCGGAAATCGTCGAGCGTGAGATCGGCCGCCTGCAACTGCGTGCCCATCGCACCGTCGCCCACCATCACGCGCTGCGACAACGTCTCGAGGATGTCGGTGTCATAGGCGTGATCGTTGGGCGCGGTCATCCGGACAAGCATAGCCGGTCTATGAAAAATGGGCCGTTGCTCTGCGCGCCGGTGGCTAGGTCAGGCCGTACGCTAATTGGCGTGACCTCGCCCGATGTCAGCGCTTCGCTACCTGCGCTGCAGAACACGATCGTCGTGGCTGCGTTCGAGGGGGGGAACGACGCCGGTGACGCGGCCAGCGACGCGCTGGAGCACTTGGACGCCATCTGGGAAGCCGATCCGATCGTCGAGATCGACGACGAGGCGTACTACGACTACCAGGTGAACCGCCCGGTCATCCGGCAGGTCGACGGCGTCACGCGGGAATTGGTCTGGCCGTCGATGCGGATATCGCACTGTCGCCCGCCGGGCGCCGAGCGCGACATCGTGTTGATGCACGGCGTGGAGCCGAATATGCGGTGGCGGACATTCTGTGCCGAGTTGCTGACCGTGGCCGACAAGCTCAACGTCGACACCGTGGTGATCCTGGGCGCACTATTGGCCGACACGCCGCACACTCGGCCGGTTCCGGTCTCCGGGGCCGCCTACTCCCCCGAGTCGGCGCGGCGCTTCGGGCTGCAGGAAACCCGCTATGAGGGACCGACCGGCATCGCCGGGGTGTTCCAGGACGCCTGCGTGGCGGCCGGGATACCCGCCGTCACCTTCTGGGCCGCCGTCCCGCACTACGTCTCCCAGCCACCCAATCCGAAGGCGACCGTTGCGCTGCTGCGCCGCGTCGAAGACGTGCTCGACATCGAGGTGCCATTAGCCGACCTGCCGGCGCAGGCCGAGGAGTGGGAGCAAGCGGTCACCGAGATGACCGCCGAAGACGACGAAATCGCCGAGTATGTGCAGTCGCTGGAGCAACGCGGCGACGCCGAGGTCGACATGACCGAGGCGCTGAACAAGATCGACGGCGACGCGCTGGCCGCCGAGTTCGAGCGCTACCTGCGCCGTCGCCGTCCGGGATTCGGCCGCTAAGACTTCAGCCGTTCGTTGTGGGCGCTGGTGGAGCGCCCGAGCGCGGCGACCTCGGCGTCCATTTTCGGCAACACCCCGGCGGTGGATTTGCGCACCACTCCCTCGCCCACCGGAGTGGACAACACCGGCTTGAACCACCGGAACAGCTCTACCCAGCCGGGAGCAGCGGCGAAGGCGGCCAGCGAAGAGACGATCGGCGGCTACCCGCATCAGCTAGTCGCCATCGCCGCACGTAAACAACGGTGGGGTCCGCCGCCGATAGCACTACCGCTGCGGCGCTGGTGAAAGACGAGGCTGACCTAGACGCGCGGCCTCGGAAGCTCGGTTGTGACCGCGTCCTCGTCGCGGTGCTCCGCCCTTAGCAGCAACAACCGTACCAGCGGACGCGGCCCGGTAGGCCGAAGCAGTTGACCGGCCGGGCGCGGACGAACTATCTGCGGCCACCAGAACCAACGTCCCAGCAGCGCGGCGATGCAAGGTGTCATGAATGCACGCACGACCAAGGTGTCGAACAACAGGCCCAAGCCGATGGCGGTACCGATCTGACCGATAATCCGCAAATCGCTGACCACCATCGAGCCCATGGTGAAAGCGAAAACCAGCCCTGCTGACGTGACGACTTTACCGGTACCGCCCATTGCGCGGATGATGCCCGTGTTTATGCCGGCGGCTATTTCCTCTTTGAGCCGGGATACCAACAACAGGTTGTAGTCAGAGCCTACCGCCAATAGGATGATCACAGACATCGGAAGTACCAGCCAGTGCAATTTGATGCCCAGAACATATTGCCAGACCAGTACCGAGAGCCCAAACGATGCGCCCAACGAGAGTGCTACCGTACCCACGATAACTAGCGCGGCAATAAAACTTCGCGTGATGACCAGCATGATGATAAAAA
>DASQRI010000574.1:0-3594 GCA_035642975.1 Mycobacterium sp. | reverse complement strand
CGTTTCGACTGCATACAGGTGATGCATGGGCCCTCATTGAGTTCGTCGTACTGCGCCGTGTCGATTTCGTGGATGAGGACCGCTGTCGCCGCCCGGCTTTGCACGCTGGATATGCCGTGGGTGTCGATCAACACAACGCTCGCGCCGTCGGCGGCCGGAATCGCCTGGGCCGCAAACTCCGCCACGTCTGCGAGAAGATCGTTCACCCCTTGCGCGCCGGCCACGATTCCGGCGACTCCACGCAGCCCGGCATACAGTTCGGCTTCGTCAGCGTCGCGCTGGATAGCCGAAAGTTCCGACAGTTCCGGCACTATGCGGCCGGGCTGGGCGTCGAAGTCCGCCAAATCCCCTCCTCGACCCTTGGCGACCTCCAACTTACTCTCTGTTGGCTCCCGAAAAAGTCAGCCGACGAGCGCCAGGGTGTGGGCCCGCCGCAGCTTCCCCGACGGCGTCTTCGGGATCATTCCCGGCTCGAGCACAACCACGTTGCGCGGCCGGACATCGACCTCGGCAACCACCTCGTGGGCTACCTGATGCTCGATACGACGCACGTCGGCGGCGTCTTGCCAGTTGTTGGACTCCACGGCGACGGCGAACGTCTCCCGCGGATGTCCAGCGTCCAGGCGCACTGCCACGGTGCAGCCGGGGCGGACCCCGGAAACACGCGTCGCGGCGCGTTCGATGTCGGTCGGGTAGATGTTTCGCCCGGCCATGATGATCACGTCCTTGACTCGGCCGCAGACGACGATGTGGCCGGTTTCGGTGAGGTATCCCAGGTCGCCGGTGTCATACCAGCCCTGGTCGTCCTGCGCCGCGACAAAACCGGCCATCGTGGTGTAGCCCAGCGTCACCGGTTCGCCGCGCACCTGGATGACGCCGACGCCCCGGGCGGGCAGGATATTGTCGTCTTGGTCGACGATGCGCGCCTCCAGCCCGTTGAGTAGACGGCCAAGCGTGGCCAGTCGCCGGGTTTTGCCCTTGGTCGTCGGGACGGCTCGGTGCAGCATGGCGAGCAGGTCGGCGTCGACCTCATCGACCACCAGGCCCGCGCCGCACTCAGTGAACGACACCGCCACCGTCGTCTCGGCCATGCCGTAAGCCGGCAGGATTGCCTCCGGACGCAACCCGAACGGCCTGCCGGCCTCGCACAGGTCTTCCACATCGGCGGGTTCGACATGCTCAGCGCCCGACAGCGCCCATCGCAGCGAGGACAGGTCGAACTGCCCGGGTTGGGCCAGCTTGCGAAGGCGTTTGGCGAACAACGTGTAGGCGAAGTTCGGTGCCGCGGTCATGGTGCCCTTGTACTTGTCGATGAGCTTGGCCCACAGCAGGGTGTCGCGCAGGAAGTCCATTGGTGTGACCTTGATCAGCTCGACACCGAAAAACATTGGCACGGTGAGGAAGCCGGTCATGCCCATGTCGTGAAACAGCGGCAGCCAGCTCACGATCACATCGTTATCGATGTCGACGTTCGCGCCGATGAACATCGCCTCGGCATTGGACACCACGTTGCGATGGGTGATCTGTACGGCCTTCGGCGACCCGGTGGACCCCGACGTCAACTGCAGCAAAGCGATGTCGTCGTCATCGGTCTCGACGGGATCGATCGGCCTGCTGTCGAGTAGCTGCTCCATGATCAGCACCCGCAGACCCAGTTGGGACAGCAGCGGTGCCGCGGCCATGAAAGGGTCCGAGATGACAACCGTTTTGGCGCCGATCATCTTGATGACGGCGGTGGTTTCCTCGGACCAGCGCTGAAGGTCGGTGCGCGGAGTGGGCTGGTGGAGCATGGTCAGGCTGGCGCCGCGCATCCAGACGCCCTGCCCGGCCGGTGCGATCTCGGCCGGGGCACCGGCCAGCACCGCGACAGCGTCACCGCGGCCGACGCCGGCCGTAGCCAAGCCACTCGCGATCCGACGGGCCCGCTCGTGCACCTCGCCCCAGGTATGCCGGAGCGGGCAGTCCGGCTCCCCGGTGACCAAACCCTTTGACCTGGAATGGGCGCTGCCATACATCGTTTCGGTGAATTTGCTCAAGACCACTCCCCTTTGGCTACGGCGTGGCGACGCAGCGGTTGGCCTCCGGCCACGGGTCGGGGCGTTGAAATAGCGGGCGCATGCACGAGTGACGCCAATGCGCCGGTGTTGAGCGCGAAATTGTCAGCGGGACCACGGGTGCTCCAGCACTGCTGATACCGCCACGGCACCAGTGCCGTCGGCGCGGGAATCAGGTCGACGATGACTGCAGCGGCCAAGCGTGCCCCCTCCACGCACACCCCGACGGGTCCCTCACTCCGATCGAAGCCAGACGTCGAGCATGCCAGACGTACCGACACTACATACTCGCGGGCAGTCGGCCACCGAGGCGCGCCGACGTCGCCGGTAGGTGCAGCGATCAAACTTCTCAGCACCGGACTCTGTCAGGGGCAACCCGAAGCACAACCCTTTGACTGTCGGATTAACCAAGTGGGCAGAGACGTTGCGGCGGGGATCTGTTACCGATCGCCACCGGGCGTTTCCGGAAGGCTGCAGAGTCAACCGAGGCAGAGCATACCGCAGGGCGCACGCGATAAATTGTCCCAACGGTAAATTGCTCAGCGCCAATTTCGGCGGCAAGTTGCTTCAGCGGATCGAAACCAACTGGTCGATCGAATCCGCGGGCAAGTCACCGTCGACAACGGCGGTCACCGCCAGCCAGTTGAGCGTGATCGCGCCTTTGTGGTTATCCAGGAACGCGGTATCGGAGGCGTCACGACCGGTGGCTATCCGCACCAAGGTTTGCCGCGGCGCCAGCAACGTTGCATCGACCACCCGCCATTGCCCCTCGACAAAAGCCTCGGCCACCGCGTGAAAGTCCATCGGGTATAAGCCCGGTGCGTACACCGACGCCAGGCGGGCCGGGACGTTGACAGCACGCAGCAGCGCCACCACCAAGTGCGCGAAGTCGCGGCACACACCTTCACCGGCGAGCAACGTGTCCACCGCCCCGTCGATCGGATCGCTCGAGCCCGGTACATAGTTCAGCCTGGTACCGACCCACGAGCTGACATTCTCCAACAGCGTCGCCGAGTCACCGTATGTGCCGAATTCGGTTGCGGCAAAACCATAGAACTTATCGGCCTCGGCGTAGCGGCTGGGCCGCAAATACATCGACTGGTCGTAGTCGGTCACCGGAGCCGGGTCGGTCTGGCCGGTGATCGTCGCCGCGTAATCGACTTTCAGAGTTCCCACCGATGCGTCGAACTTATGGATGCGGTTGCCGTGCACACCGCTGATTTCCTGAGGCTGGATTGGCCGCCCGTTCAAGACAAAACGCAGCGACTCGAATACCTCGGTGCGCGGGTGCGGTGCAACAGCAATCTGAAACTCCAGCGTGCTGGCCGCGGTGATTTCGACTTCGATCTCGGCGGCCACTTCTCGTCTCATAGCGCGATCATGCGCGCATCGTTGTTGATCCGCCAGGTACGTCACGGTCGTGCAGTCTCCCATCGTCGCGACGCATGGCATACCCTGGGGAACAGCGGCGGATTTGAACAGGTTGCGTTCGTGATCCATCGTTAGACGGCCGTTGGTGCGCAACTGTGGTGTTAAGCAG
>DASQRI010000573.1:0-3137 GCA_035642975.1 Mycobacterium sp. | reverse complement strand
CGCGGGGGCCGCGGCACAAAGCGTGACGCCCGGTCGATCACGTGCGATCAGGGTATCCAGCCACAGCCGGCCGGTGTGCACGCCCAACCCTAGCCAGAGAGTGGCCACCCCAACGGCGACAAGGTATGTCGCACCGACCAGAGCCAGTGACCACGCCTTGCTCGTGGTCTTCTCGACTTTCATCAAATGCGGTTCCTTCTCCAGTGCGGGCTCTTGACCGCTTCGAGGGCTTCGGTGACATAAAGGTCCAGCGCGCGTGGCTTTTTCGTTGACTGGCGGACCCACTGCTGGAATGCGAAATCTGCTGCGGCAAAAGCGAGTTGGACCAGCAGACCGGGCCTGATATCAGTGTTGGGATTGGCGCCCATGCGCGCGGCGATCAGCTTCTTCGCCCGCTCCTTGTCGGCGGGCGTGTGCACGGTCAGCTTGCCGAGCAGGTCCGGGGCGACCAAGAGGGCTTCCCGCCATTCCTCGGTGTCGGCCGCACCGAACGAGCGGGTTCGGGTGATGATCGCGTTGATCAGCGCAAGGTCGGGCGACTCGGCGGCGGGTCGCTCCTCGAGAAGGCCGACGATCGCGGCGCCGCCGTGGCGTACCGGCGCCAGCAGCAGCTCCTCCTTCGTCGGCACATGACGAAAGAACGTGCGCGGGGAAACACCTGCCGCCGTGGCGATTTCCTCGGTTGTCACGGCGTCGTACCCGCGTTCGATGAACAGCCGGAACGCCGCACGCCGAATATCGGCCCGGATCTGGGCGCGCTGCCGTTCCCGCAGGGACTCGGTCATCGGAAGCAGCCGATTCCACCGTCGACGTGAATGGTCTGCCCGGTGATGAACGTCGCGTCGGTGCTGAGCAGGAACGACACCAGCGCGCCGACGTCGCTGCGAACATCGCCGATGCGCCGCATCGGAACGCGCCTGACCGCCTTCGCGTAATCGTCGGGCGCGAACTGCTTCCAGAGTTTGACGCCGTCGGACTCCGCGAACGGGCATATCACGTTGACGCGGATGTTGTCCCGGCCCCATTCCAGTGCGGCGACCTTCGTCAGCCCGCGGATCGCCTCCTTTGCCGCGGCGTACCCGCCCCACTTGGGTTCGCCCCCGGTGCCCGTCCCCGAGCCGAGGTTGACGATCGACCCACCGCCCGCTGCGACCATCAGCGGGTGCACGGCCTGCATGAGCAGAAATGTCGCGCGGGGGCCGACGTCGTGGCCAAGCGCGAAGTCCTCAGCGGTGATGTCGACGAACGCCTTGGGTTCGTTGGTGGCGATGGCGTTGTTGACCAGACCGTGCACGGTGCCGAAGGCGTCCACCGCTGCCGCGACGATCCGTCCGGCGCTTTCCGGATCGCGCAGATCGGCGACCAGCTTCTCGACTCGACCCGCCGCCGTGAGCTCCGCGGACGTCTCGGCCAGTTTGCCTTCGAGGATGTCGACCAACAGCACCGCGGCACCGCGTTCAAGCAGCGCGCCGGCGATGCCCTTGCCGACGCCCTGGGCGGCGCCGGTGACGATTGCGACATGGCCGCGCATCGACTCGGGGTGGCTGTAGCTCATCGGATCGGCCCCAGCTGCAACGGCACGCCCCGGTGCATCTCGTAGGTGCTGCGCGCACCACCCGGCAGCTCGATGAATTCGACCGGAGTTCCGTCCGGGTCCTTGACGAAAAACATTCGGACGCCGCCGATCTCGAAGGGCTCCTGCTCCGGCGGGTAGCCGGCGTCGCGGACGCGCCGGTGGGTGTCGTCAAGATCGACGACCGACAAGGACACGTTGTGGATGCCGGCGATGCCCCGGCGGGCCGGCTTGTCTGCGGCGGGTTTGGCCCCCAGGGACAGCAGTTCGATCATCAGCCCGCCCAGCAGGCCGCCCACCACGCGGCCCTCCTGCTTGTGCTGCGCGTGCAGAGCGGCGTCGAAGGGCTCACCGGAGATCAGGGTTTCGAAGACGACGTCCATGCCCAGCAGATCGCGGTAGAACGCCAGTGCGCGATCCATGTCGGTCACTCCGACGACGAGATGGCAGAACGACACGTCGGTCAGGACGGTCATGGGGTCCGCGCGAGATGCGGAGCGGGGCGTCCGGCGAACAACGGTAGGTCCAGGTAGGTCTTGACGCCTGGTTCAGCGGCGCAGATGACGGGGATGGCATTGACACAATGGTTGGCGGTGGCCACCACACCCGGATTTCGTTGCAGACCTTCGGCGATGGACGGCGGCTGCAGTCCCTTGAAGGTGAGGCTGACGGTGGGGTCGCCGGTGATCTCCACCTCGAAACGTTCGCCGCGCCCACCGAAGTCCCAAGCCGGCTCCAGGTTGTCTTCGCCCATCAACCAGTTGACCGCGGCCGTGATCACCGGCTCGCCGCCGGAGAGGGCTTGCCAGCGGAACCGTCGCGCGGCAACGGTTCCCGCAGTGATCGGGAACGGGCCGTAGTCGATGTCGACGGTCGCCACGGCGATGTCCTGGATCGTGCTGATGTTGGGCTCGATGTCAAATCCCATGTGGTCGGCGATCATTCGCACCGACATCTTGAATCCGTTTTCCAGCAGGCTGGCCATCGGCCCTCGGATGGCTTCCTCGGGGGTGCCGCCGAAGCCCATGATGTAGCGCACCACGTCCGGGGCGTTGTAGGTGCGGATGTCTGAGAATTCCTCGGCGCGCACGTGGGTGACCGCCGAGCACAGCGACGACACCATCAGCGGGAACCGCTCGGTGATGCCGCCGGGATGGATGCCCGACCCGTGCAGCGTCACTCCACTTTCGACCGCGGCGTCGACGATCGCCGCGACTGCGGGGTTACTCAGGTCGGGATACACCCAGCCGACCGGGGTGACCACGTTCTTACCGGACCGCAGAATCGCGACGACCTCAGCGTCCTTGGGGATCAGCGGGCTGTACACCACGCAGTCGGCATCGAGGGCCAGCACCTCCTCGACACTGGACGTGGCGGCGACACCAAGCGGTTCACCGCCCACGATCTCGCCGACATCGCGACCGTTCTTGTCCGCGCTGTGCACCCAGCAACCGGCCAACTCGAGCTGCGGATGATTCAGCACGCATTCGATCGCCGCCTTGCCGACACCTCCGGTCGCCCACTGGACGACACGCAACTTGGACGGACTGCTCATTGGTGGCCT
>DASQRI010000572.1:0-2788 GCA_035642975.1 Mycobacterium sp. | reverse complement strand
GTCAGCCCGCTGTCGACGTCGAGTCTGGCTGGTCGCGGCGTCGGCTACGCCGTGGTGACCGGCGGCCCCGGCGCGGGCGCGCGGGGCATGTCGCTGCTGGTTTTCGATCCCGGCAACGGCCGCAGTATCAACAGCTACCGGCTGCCCGAGGCGACCGGATACCCCGTCGGCGTCTCGATCGGCCATGACCGCCGGGTGGTCACCGCCACCAGCGACGGCCAGGTGTACAGCTTCGCGCCGAGCTGACTGGCGTGTTAGCCCTTGACGGTCAGCGGCGGGATGGCGTTGCGCGGCACGTGGACCTGGCTGGTGCCGGCCAATGACGGCAGGAGTTCACCCGGTGCGAAGTAGAAGATCAGCTCGTCGTCGGTGATGGCGAAGTTCTGGTAGTGCGACGAGTCGAGGCCGGAACCGGGCTGGATGGCGGGACCGAGCCCAGTCTGGCGTCCCACCTCGCGCTGCACGATCGGAAAGATCGAGTCGAGCGGTTTGCTGTTCGGGGCGAAAAGCATGTCGAAGGTGATCGCCTTCTGCGCTGCAAGGTCGTAGTTGAAGCTCTTGTAGAAGGTGGACGGGCGCGGACCACCGAGATCCTCGAAGACCTTGAGCACCACGCTTCGGGTGCCGCCAGGTGGCTGGCCGGAGTGGTACTGCTCGGAGGTCACTTCCATTTGGTAGGGCACGTCGCGCGGTCCAGATGTCTGCGACGACGTCTGTGCGACGTTGACGAAGCCATCCCGATTCTGGCTGAGGTAATCGGTCAGCGTCTGCTCGTCGGGATAGTCGACCGGAAATGTCATGTCCAGGGTGTACGCGGGCGTGGCGCCGTGCACTCGGCACGTCTGATCATCCTGGAGTGCGCCACCGAGGTTGGTGCACGCCGAGTCCGCGACCGCGACCGCTCCGCCGGACCAGCCCAGCAGGGCTCCGGCCGCGATCAGCGCGGCCGACATCATGTTGCGCATCGGTCGACGTGTCCTCGCAGGCTGGGAACGGCTGAAATGCCGTCTCGACAGCCTACCCGGCTGCTTTCAGGACGCACGGCAAATGTCCGCTGCCGCACCTGCGTGGGTCAGCGACGTGAACTCAGAACAGAGAGGCGAGCTCGCTCAGGAAATTGGTGCTGTCGGCGGCGGCGGAGCCGGGGTCGAGAGCCGACAACAGAGCGGTCCACAGGTTGCTGGCGTCCGCAGCAGGGGTGACGCTTTCGGAAGCTGCGGTAACGGGGCTGATATTTCCCCAGTTGTCATACGCCTTGAGGATCTCGATCAGCTCGCCGGCGCCAGTAGCGTTGGCCGTCCCGAGATCGTTAGCTTCGACGTAAGCGATGTCATCGCTACCGGCACCCCCGCCGGAGCCCCAAATGAGTCTTGTCATCACCTGGCAACCGCCTGGCGACTATCGTTGTCGCGCGGCCGGGGGCGGCGAGGCTACAACCATGCATCATGTCCCGGTAATGCGTTCCCTATAGCCCTTGCCGGCCCGCCGGCGCGCTCCGACAAGTCTGCAGTGCTCGCACGCCTCAGTTCATGGGGCAAATGCCCTATCTTTTTCGCGAATTTTATTTCTCACATGCACAGTAGGTAGCGGCTGAATGTCACCGCGACGGCTGGCACACGAAGGCAGTCCCCCGAGCCGCGGCACCCGAACCGATCCGGCTGATGACAACCGACAGCGAACGGACGCCGCGCAATGCCAGGCGTCGGCGGAGCGCGTCGGGATCCATGTCCACGCCCCGGACGAGGATCTCCAGCGATCCGCAGTCAAGCGCCGTCAGCGCCCGGCGAAGCCGACGCTCGTCAAAGGCCAGCTGCTGGAGAACTTCGAATCCCCTTACACCTGAGGGTAATTGGTCGCCGGACAAGTAGGCTATGTTCGGATCGAGTTGCCACAACCCGTGCCGAGCTGCGTAGTGGCGCACCAGACCGGCCCGCACCACCGCGCCGTCCGGGTCGACGATCCACCGGCCCGCCGCCCGCACCGGGCAGTCGTCCGACTCGGCGTCGGTGATGTGTTCGCCACGGTCTAGCATGCTGGCTCGGCGGCCCACACCGGACTCGGCCAAACCCGCCGACCACAAGCACGCTTCCCGCACCGACCCGCGATACGAGGTCACCTCGATCTCGCCGTCGAAGCCGAGTCGCGCTACGCCAACGAAATCGATTCCGGGAGCACATTTTACGACCAGGTCGCGGCCGCGATAGACGTCGAGCAGCTCGTCAAGTGCGGGCTGGTAGTCGCGCGGGTTGAATCGCCGCCGCCCGCCGCCCCGCCGCCCCGGGTCGGCCAGCACCACCGTGTCACGGGTCACCGGGTGCAACGCGTCGGCGCGGCACAGGTCGGCGGTGCCGCCGAGGTTGTGCCGAGCCATCGCCAGCCGCACCGGGTCGACGTCACTGCCGACCACGGCGGCAGCGGTGCCGCGCAGCGCCGCGAGTTCGGTGCCAATCGAGCAGGTCACATCGTGGATCACGTTGCCGTTCAGCCGCTTTGCCCGATGCAGGGCAACGGGTGCCGCGCTGGCCTGCTGTAGCGCCTCGTCGGTGAACAGCCAATCGACATTACCGGCCAGCCCGGATAGCTTCGCGACAGCGCGCCGTCGCAGCAACACCGTTTCCACCAACGCCGGTGTCCGAATCCCGAATTGCTTTCTCAGCGTGGCGATCTCGCTGACAAGGTCGGTCAGCGGCAGCGCGTCCACGACGCCCAGCGCCGCGGAGCCCTCCTCCGACGTCAGGTAGGCAACGTCGTCGAGGCCGAAATTCAGGACGGCTTGATCCCGGTGATC